>JAEUJR010001157.1 GCA_016793585.1 Archangium sp. | reverse complement strand
ACGAATCGAGCAGGCTCAGCTTCTGGAGCAACGAGTACAGCGGCACGAGCATCAGCGTCGCGGGGAACATCTGCGTCACCAGCAGGGTCTGCATGCCGGCGTCTTTGCCGGGGAAGCGGAACCGCGAGAGCGCGTAGGCGGCGGTGACGGCGAGCGAGAGGCCGACGAGCGTGGTGGCTCCCGAGACGACGATCGAGGCGAGCAATTGGCGGCCGAACAGCCAGCGGCCCTGTGAGTCGTGCGAGAACAACACGTCGCGGAAGTGATCGAACGTGATCGCGTCGGGGAACGGGTTGATCGACAGCGACAACGACTGCGTCGGCGACAGCGCCATCTTCACCACCCACAGCACCGGGTACAGCGACGCCGCGCACGCGAGCACCAGGCCCATGTGAATCAACGCCACCGTCCAACCGGAGCGCTTCATGCGGCCTCCGGGCCGGTGAGCTTACGGGTCAGGCGAGTCCACCCGAGCAGCACGAAGAAGATCAGCACCGAGTACGCCGCGGCGAAGCCGTACTGCTCGTTGCGATGGAACGCCCAGCGGTAGGCCTCGCTCACGAGAATGTCGGTCGCTCCACCGGGCTCACCGCCAGAGACCAGGTAGATGATGTTGAACATGTTGAACGTCCACACGCAGCCGAGGATCACCGACGGCAGCAGCGCGGGCTTCAACAGCGGCAGCGTGATGCGACGGAACTGAGTCCACTTCGAGGCGCCGTCGACCTCGGCGGCTTCGTAGAGATCCTGCGGAATCGACTGCAGCGCGCCGAGCGACACCACCATCATGAACGGGAAGCCGAGCCACGTGTTCGTGATGATGTTCGCGGCGAACGAGGTCGAGAACTGGGTGAACCAGCTGACCGGTTCGAGGCCCAGCGCCGACAGCAGGCCGTTGATGGCGCCGAACTGCCTGTGGAACATGCCCTTCCACATGAGCGCGGTGATGTAGTTCGGCACCGCCCACGGGACGATGAGGATGACGCGATAGATGCCGCGCAGCTTGAGCAGCGGGTCTTTGAGCAGAATCGCGAGGAAGAGGCCGATGCCGAGGTGCAGGCCGACGTTGATGAAGGTCCACGCGATGGTGACGACGAGCGTGAACCAGAACGAGAGCGGCTCGGTGATGCGGTAGCCCTTCGAGGTGAGGATGTCGACGAAGTTGGCGAGGCCGACGAACGAGTAGTCGCCGGCGTCGTGGTGGAAGAACGCGAGCGAGATGCCGACCGAGAAGGGAATCACCACGAGCACGGCGATGCCGATGGCTGCGGGCGCGACGTAGGCGAGCCCTCGCGCAGCTTCGGGGTACCGGCGCGCGAACGACTGCGGAGGCCCTCGCTTCTTCCACTGCCAGGCTCCGAAGCCGGCTGCGATCGCGACCAGCAAGCCGATGTACGGAATCGGTTTCGCGGTCTCGGGACGATCACGATTGAGCGCGCGATAACGGCGTTCGGCGAGCGCGCCAGCCGCTTCGGGCGAGACTTCTCCCTGCAGCACGCCTCGGAGCGCCAGCTTCATCGGCTCCCACACCTTCGCCATCTCGAGCGTGTTCGGGGTGGGCACCGCGCGCGTCGCGACGTCTTTGAACGCGGAGATGACGGGGTCCTGCTGAACCTCGGGTCGATCGTACGCGGCAATCTCAGCGGGAATCTGGCGGCCCGGGTTCACGCGCAACGTCGTCGCTTCGCCGAGCGAGAGGTACTGCGCCAGCGCGTGCGCCTGATCAGGCTGCTTCGTGCGAGACGAGACGAGCGCCGCTTCGACGCCCAGGAACGGCGTCAACGGCAGCCCGGTCTCACTCACCGTCGGCAACGGCACGATTCGGTACTTCACGTTCGGCTCGATCTCGCCGGTGAACCACGGCCCCGAAATCACCATCGCCGCGCGGCCCTCGTTGAAGAGCGACTTCACCAGCGCGCCCGAGACCTCTTGCGGCATGTAGCCGCGGTCTTGCAGTGACTTCACGAATGCGAGCGACTTCGCCATGCCCGGCGTGTCGAACGACGCGCGGCCGGTGTCGTCGAACAGCTTCGCGCCGAACCCGAAGACGAAGGGCGCATGCAGAAAGAAGTCTCCCGCGGCGTAGGCGAGGCCGAAGCGGTGCTGGGCAGGATCCGTGGTGCGCGCCAGATCCTTCACCAGGTCGTCGGTCGTGGCCGGAGCCTCCGAGACGAGATCGGTGTTGAGGAACAGCGCCAGCGTCTTCAGCGAAAGGGGATAGCCGTACAGCTCGCCATCGACCTCGAGCGCGTCGACCGTGCTCTTGAAGTACTTCGAGCGATCGATTCGTTTCGTCGACGGGTCCACGACCTTGAGCCGGTGGAACTGCCGCAGCCGCTCGTGCGCGAAGATGAAAACGTCGGGGCCGGCCTCGTGTGGAATGGCGCTGGTGAGCTTCGACGAGAACGCGTCGTACGGCACCGAGAGCAGCTCGACCTGAATGCCGGTCTCGGCGGTGAACTTCTTCACCGCCGCTTCGATGGCCTGCTCTTCGCCGCCTCGGTACGCGTGCCAGAGCTTGAGCGGTTCGGCAGCGTGCGCCGAGAGCGCGAATGCGACGGCCAGCCACGCCCACCGGATCACCGGCGCGCCTCTGGGTGACGAAGCGCCTTCGCTCCGTCGGCAGAGAAGACGTGAAGAATGTCGCCGTTCGGTTTGACCTTCACGTGCTGCCCGACGTCGACCGGTACGGTGCCATCGAAGCGCGCCGCCATCGGGCCGGCCGCGGTCTTCAAGAA
>JAEUJR010001150.1 GCA_016793585.1 Archangium sp. | reverse complement strand
CGCTCGACACGCAGAACGTCGACCTCAAGGCCGTCATGTTCGGCGAAGACCTGCACGACGCGTTCGTGTTTCGTCGAATCAGCGATGGGTTCGTCGAGGCGAAGGCGTGGACCCCCTTCACGATGCAGACGATGACGAGCGCGGGCGTGCCGACCGACGAGTACGACGTCGCGCCGTTCGGGGCGGGGGCGCTGCTCGCGTGGAGCTCCGCGGGCGCGATTCACCTCGCGCTGGTGACCCGTGGGCCTGCGACCATCGAGCTCTCCGACGTGAAGCTGGAGGACGGCGGCCTGTCGTTCGGCAGCGGCGGCCAGGGCTCGTTCCCGCGGCTCACGGTCGAGGGCGCCGAGGTGCGGCTCGCGTGGCAGGAAGAGGCCTTCGCGGGCGCGGGCTACCAGGTCTTCGGGGTCGTCATTCGCTGACGACGGAGGAAAGGTTCAGCACGCGCCCGAGTGAGAAAGCCAGGGGTTGAGTCACCTTTACAGGGTGGTGTCCGCCATGGACGAATCCCCCTTGGAGTGGAGGATCCCGGAATCGAACCGGGGAGTTTGCGTGTACGGCCTCATCGGCCGGGCGCGTGCTGTGCTTCTTCACACGCCCGCGGTGTCTTTTCCTGACGGCGCCTCGAGCCACCCGTCGACGTTGGAGTGCACTGGCAGCGCGGCGAATCGTGCCGGCGTCTGCTTCGCGCTCGAGCGTGGCTCGATGGTGGTCGGTCTCGCGCTCCACGCCTCGGCCACCTCGCCGTCGAGCAGGTGCGTCGGCCGCACGTTGCCAAGCGCCGCCAGCATCGATTCCCGCACGCGCGGGTGAAGCGTCTCGAGCTGCGTGAGCAACGCGCCCATGGCGTCACGGCGTGAGTCGGGCTGCGAGCCGCACAGCGTGCACGGCAGAATGGGGAAGCCTTCGAGCGCCGCGAACGCCGCGATGTCTGCTTCGGCGCACTCCACGAGCGGCCGAACCACGTCGAAGCGCCCATCGTCGGTGCGGTAGCGGGCGGGCATGGCCTGCAGCTTGCCGGTGAAGACGAGGTTCAACAGAAACGTCTCGAGCGTGTCTTCGCGGTGGTGGCCCAGCGCGATGGTGGTGCAGCCCAGGCGCTCGGCGGCGGTGTACAGAATGCCGCGGCGAAGGCGGCTGCAGGTCGAACACGGCGTCTCTCCAGCGACGAGGTGCTGCTTCACCGTCGAGTAGGTGTCCTCCGACAACACCTCGAAGCGGTGCCCGGAGCGCTTCAGGTACTCCACGAGCGGGGCTCCGTCGTAGCCGGGCTGGCGTTGGTCGAGGTGCACCGCGACGAGCTCGACGCGAAAGGGCAGCGTGCGCACGAGGCGGGCGAGCAGGTGCAGCATCGTCCAGCTGTCTTTGCCGCCCGACAGACACACCATCACCCGCGCGTCTGGCTTCAGCAGGCCGTGCGTGTGCACCGTCCTGGTGACGCGCGCGAGCAGCCGGCGCTCGAGGCGTTCACGTTCGTCGCGGGGCTCGGCGTCGCTCATGCGGCAGCCGCATTGCCACGAAGTCGGCGTCGGCCGCTACTCCACCTGCACGACGTAGAAGGTGAGGGTGGCCGAGCCCACGCCGTTGGTGCGCCGCGCCGTGATGGAGGTCGGGCTCGAGAAGTCGAAGGTAAAGGCCGCCTCGAGCGGCACACCGGCGTCAGGCGCGTTCGTCTCGCCCATGCCCTGCCCGAACGACGACTGCGCGCTCGCGAAGACGAAGGTTCGCGAGAGGTCGACCGCCGTGAGGGTGGCGTTCGCCGAGAGCGCGCCGGGCTGCAACGAGACCGTGCGCTCCTGCACCGTGGCCAGGGTGCCGAAGTCGAGCCGCTCGTACTCCGCGACGCCGAGCGGCAGCGCTGCGCAGCCGCCGTCGAGGTACGCACGCGTCATGCGCACCTCCGAGGGGCTGCTGAGCGGCGCGCCGCGAGCCAGCATCGCGCACGCGTTGATGTCGCCGTTGACCGCGGTCGTCGCCTGCGTGAGCAGCGCGCGCTGGGTGCTGGCCGGTGAGAGCCCGCTCGAGACGAGCTCGGTGACGCCCGGCCCGAAGCCGCCGTCGAAGGCGCCGCTGGTGACGGTGAGGCCCTGCCACTCCACCACCTGCAGCTCGTAGCCCGCGCACGCGGTGTTCGAGAGCGTCACGGTGCTGGGGCCGGTGAGCGAGAAGACCGTCGCGTCTTCGTCATCGTAGAGCTGGGTGTCGTTGCTGATGGTCTTCAGGACGAAGCTCTTGCCCGGGTCGACCGACGCAGGGAGCGCGACGGGGGAGCCGCAGCCGCCCGACCCGACGCCCACCACACGCAGCCCGCTGGGAATCTCGACGGCCTGCCACTGCACCGTCGTGGCCGTCACTCCGGCGCGGCGGGCGCACGAGACGGCGCCGCCGGTGTTGATGCGGCAGCGCACCTCGGCATCGGAGAAGGCGCTCGCGGTGCTCGACTGCGTGAAGAGCATGGTCGCGCCGGGGGTGATGAGCGCGGGCGTGATGGCGCAGGTGGCGCTGAGCGTCTGGGTCACCGTGAAGCCGGCGTCGACGCTGCCACCATCGGGCAGCCCACCGTCGTTGGGCGTGACGACCTGTGCCCCCAGCACGCACGAGCCGCGGCGAACCATGGGCGTGGCGTTGACGGTCACGGTCGCGGGCGTGAGCAGCGCACCCGACGCCTGCAGCACCACGGGCGCGCCGCCCGTCAGCACGCGGACGAAGATGGTGTCGGTCGAGGCGCCCGATGCGAGCAGCTGCGACGTCGACGGCGCGGTGCACGACGGGTCGGCGTAGTACCGGGCCGCGCCGTTGGGCGTGGTGCCGAACGAGATGGTGGTCGTGGCGCCGACCGCCATCGTCATTGCCCCCTTGCGCGTCTGGTAGGTGAGGGCGAAGCACTGGCCGGCGCGCAGCGGCGCGGGAGGCGTGTTGGTGAAGACGATGGTGTCGGGGCCATCGTTCATGGTGAGCGTCTGGGTGGCCGAGGTCAGCCCGGTGGCGCTCGCGACCAGCTGGTACATGCCCGCCGTCGTGCCGCGCGCGACGACGCTCGCCGAGGAGGAGCCCGTGGGAATCGTGACGCTGGTGACGGGCGTGGACAGACACGTCGAGGCCGTGTGCAGCGTGTTGCTCGACGCGCCGGTGCCGAGCGTGACCGTCGTCGGCGCGCTCACCGGCGACGTGCGGCCGAGCGCGTCGCGGGTCTCGACGGTGATGGAGAAGGAGCACGTGTTGACGGGCTGAGTGCGCGGCGAGTTCGTGAAGACCAGCTGCGTGGGTGGGCCCACGGCCGAGCCGCCTCCACCACCGCCCGTGCCTGCGCCTCCGCCGCCAGTACCTGCGCCACCACCGCCCGTCCCTGCGCCACCACCGCCCGTCCCTGCGCCACCACCACCAGCACCGCCGGCACGACCACCAGCGTTGCCACCACTCGACCCACCGCCGGCTCCGCCCGAGGTGCTTGCACCACCACCGCCGGCCCCTCCCCCCGCCATTCCTCCCGCCATTCCTCCCGCGCTGCCACCAGCGTCGCCACCCGCTTCACCACCAGCTGCAGCGCCACCGGCGTCGCCTCCGGCAGCCGCTCCGCCCGCGTCACCGCCTGCGCTGGAGCCGCCCGCTAAGCCGCCTGCAGCGCTCCCGCCGCCCGGCGCGGCGCCACCGGCAGCGCCACCGCTCGAACCGCCAGCGGCGCCTCCTCCAACTGGCGCGCTCTTCGAGACGCACTCTGGGCCGCTACCGGCGTCACGGCACGCGAACCCCTCGAGGCAGTCGTCGTCGGTGGTGCAGGCGAAGCGCTTCTGTTCGACGCCGAGCGGGCCACACTCGCAGGCGGCGAACGAGACCCCGAGGAGCAGCGCGACGGCGCGCAGGTCGAGCTTCATGGAAAGACTCCAGAGATCGCGACGCCCGTCGGCGAGACCCCGACGGAGACCTGGGCGGGCGAGGCCGGCGCTCCGACGAAGAACAGCACTGCTCCTGTGACCACGAGCGCGCCGCCGACGCCGAACATCACATTGGCGATGGTGCCCTGCGAGCGCGCCTGCGCCTCGGCGGCAGCGGCTTCACGCTGCGAGATGCCCGTGACGAGCCCCGCCTCGTTGGTGACCGCGCCCGTCACTCTCGCGCGCGCGCCACTCGAGAGCACGCCGAACGCGACGCCGAGGCCGATGGCGACGACGCCTGCGCCACCCACCGCATAACTGGCCGGGCGGAGCCAGCTCCCCGTCGCCTTCGGCGCTGACGTCTTCGGCTCGGCGGTGACGACGGTGGGCTCGACCGAGGTCGGTTGGAGGGTCGCGACTGGCGTTGGGGTCTTGTCGGTTCCTTCGTGGGTGAAGGGGCCCAACTCGAGCAGCACCTCGTCGCGTTTGCCGAGCAGCTCGACGCGCCAGACGACCTTCGTGGCCTCGAGCGGAGCCTTCGCGACGCCTGCGTCGATGGGCACTTCACGCGAGAGCGGCTCGGGCCCTTCGGTCAGCACGAAGCGCGCCTTCTTCACCAGGCGCAGCGTGTCTTTCTTCACGAGCACGTTGAGGCTCGTCACCTTCAGCCCCGTCGTCGCTCCCGGCTCGAGCTGCAGCGGCGCGTTCTCGGCGACCCAGTCTTTGGCTTCGTAGAACGGCGTGCGCACGCGAGGCGGGTGGTCGCCCGACAGCTTGAACTCGGGGTTCAACGTGAGGAGTGCTCGAAACGCATCACGGGCCTTCGGCTCCTTGTTCATCGTGCCGAACACGATGCCCTGCAGCTCGAGCAGCTCGAGCACCTGAGCGCGGTCGTTGCCCGGCGTCGCTTCGGCCGCGGCGAGCGTTCGCGCAGCCTTCTCGAGCTCGAGGTCTTCGAGCAGCTTCCGCCCTTCGCGGATCTTCGGATTCGGTGCGGCGGCGACGACGGCGGCCAGCAGCACCACGCTCCCCACGAGCATGCGCATTGGCCGGGCAGTGTAGAGGAATTCTGCGCTGACACTGGATGATCGTTTGACTGATCAAGTGGCCGACACCACACTCACCCACAGTGTCCCCGCAGCCCTTTCAGGCCGGACGCGGCGGGTGGGAGCCCGGCACCACGGTCGGCTCCTACCTGCTGATGACGCCCATCGCCCAGGGAGGCATGGCCGAGATCTGGCTGGCGCGACAGTCGGGGCTCAAGGGCTTCGAGCGGCTGGTCGTCATCAAACGAATGATCGACGCGCTCGAGAGCGACCCCGAGCACGTCGAGATGTTCCTCACCGAGGCGCGGCTGGCGGCGCAGCTCAACCACCCGCACGTCGTGCAGATCTTCGATCTCGGCGAAGACGCGAACTCGCTGTACCTGGTGATGGAGTACCTCGACGGCGAGAACCTGTCGGTGGTGCGGCGCATGGGCGTGAAGCACCAGCTGCCCCTGCTCGATCACTTCGCCGCGCGCATGATCGCCTGGGCTGCCGATGGCCTGCACTACGCACACACCCGGGTCGGAGTCGACGGCCGCCCCATCGGCATCGTGCATCGCGACATCTCGCCGCAGAACCTGTTCGCGACGTTCGACGGCGGCATCAAGGTGCTCGACTTCGGCGTCGCCAAGCTCGCCAGTCAGCAGACGAGCTCGGGCAAGCTGAAGGGCAAGCTCGGCTACATGTCGCCCGAGCAGGCGCGTGGAGAGCAGATCGACGCGCGCAGTGACGTCTTCGCGCTCGGCATCGTGTTGTTCGAGCTGATCACCCGCTCGCGGCTCTTCCCCGGCATCGAAGACACGCAGGTGCTCGGCGCCATCGCGCACGGCACCATGCCTCGGCCGAGCGAGCGCCGCCCCGACGTCGACCCGGCGATGGAGCAGATCATCTTGAAGGCCATGGCCGGCCGGAAAGAGGAGCGCTACCAGAGCGCGCGCGAGCTGCAAGACGCGCTCGAGGGCTGGCTCGCGAAGGGGGGCTTCGTCGTCACCACGAGCGACGTCGCCGACTACCTGCGCGCGCTCTTCGCGAGACGAATTCACGATCGCCGGCAGATGATCGAAGCCGCGATGCGGGCCGAGATGACGCCGAACGGCGTCGCGAACGTGCAGCGGCTCGCGCGTACGGCCACCACCTCGGCCATCACCTCGAAGAGCAAGGCCGAGGCCCAGCGGGCTTCGGGCAAGCGGTCGCTGGCGCCCATCGTCATCGGCGGGCTGCTCGGCGCCATCGTCATCGCGGGCGTCACCATCGGCGTGCTGTCGTCGCGCGAGCGCACCCCCGAAGTGGTGATGAAGGCCGTGCCGACGGTGGCCGAGGTGAAGGCGCCGCTCGCGCCGCCGGTGCTCGTCGTCAGCAGCTCGCCGCCCGGCGCCACCATCAGCGTCGATGGCGCCAGCGTCGGCACGGCGCCCGTGACGCTCGATTCGTTGTCGCCCGGTGAACACAAGCTCGAGGCGACGCTCGAGGGGTTCCTTCCCGCGACGCGAATGGTGCCGCTGCCGAAGCCGGGAGAACGTTTCAACCTCGAGCTGGCCCTGGCGCCCGTGCCTGTCGCGCCCCCCGTCGTCGTCGAGAAGCCCGTCGACAAGCCACAGCCCGCGAAGCCCAAAGCGATGGGCAAGCTCACCCTCAAGACGACCCCGTGGACGAGCGTGTTCCTCGGGGCCCGCAAGCTGGGTGACACCCCGCTCATCGACGAGCCGCTGCCAGTGGGGACGCACGTGCTCAAGCTGAAGAACCCCGACACGGGGCTCGACAGCTCCATCGAGGTCGAGATCAAGGCCGGGCAGGTGACGACGAAGAAGCTGCGCCTGTAGTCGACGAACCTGCACAGAGGGTGGCGACGAGGTGTCGTAACGTGAGCGTGATGACGCTCTTCGTTCGAACCACTCTCGTCGTCGTGCTCCTCGCGAGCGCGGCGTGTACACCTCCCGCTCAGACGCAGGAGTGTGGCCCGGCCAACTGCTCGGGGTGTTGCCAGGCAGGCCAGTGTCAGGCCGGTGTCACCGAGACCGCTTGTGGCCGCGGCGGGTCAGCGTGCGCGCCCTGTCAGCTCGGCAGCACGTGCTCGCTCGGCGTCTGCAGCGGCTTCAACCCGACGGGTGGTGGGTTCGTGACGGCCGGAGGCTCGGCGGCGGGAGGCAGTGCCGGCGGCTCCGCCATCGCTGGCGGAACGGCGACGGCTGGCGGAACGGCGACGGCTGGCGGAACAGCGACGGCTGGCGGAACAGCGACGGCTGGTGGAACGGCGACGGCTGGTGGAACTGCGACGGCTGGTGGCGCCGCAGCAGGTGGCTCGGCGACCTGTGCCGGCACGCTCGTCGAGTGCTCCAGCATGTGCGTCGACCCGCTCTCGAGCCTCGAGCACTGCGGCGGCTGTGGGCGCGCGTGTGGCCAGGGCGAGGTCTGCAATCGTGGAACCTGTCAGGTGCTGCCGCTCGACTGCACGACGGGGCCTGGCTGCGGCCCGGGCTTCTTCTGCGACCCCATCAGCCGTCGCTGCATGGCGGGCTGCCGTCTCATCGCCGACTGCCCCATGGGCGCGACCTGCAACTCGGGAACGTGCCAATGCCCGTCGGGACAACACGCGTGCGGCCAGCAGTGCGTCTCTGACACGGCGACGACGTCGTGCGGCACCTCGTGCACGGCCTGCGCTCAGCCGGCGAATGGAACCGCGACGTGCGCGGCGTCGACCTGCAGCTTCACGTGCGCCTCCGGCTACGTGCGGAGTGGCTCGGCGTGCGTCGACGTCAACGAGTGCCTCACCGGCAACGGTGGCTGCAGCGCGAACGCGACGTGCACCAACACGGTCGGCTCCCGCACCTGCGCGTGCAACTCGGGCTTCACCGGAGACGGCGTCACCTGCACCGACGTCGACGAGTGCGCGACGAACAACGGCGGCTGCGCCGCGGCGCCAGGCGGGGTCTGCACCAACACGCCGGGCTCGAGAACGTGCGCGTGCGCGAGCGGCTACACGGGCAACGGCATGGTGTGTACCGACGTCGACGAGTGCGCGACCGGCAACGGCGGCTGCGCCGCGGCGGCGACGTGCCTCAACACGCCTGGCTCCCGCACGTGCACGTGCAACACGGGCTACTCGGGCAACGGGCTGTCGTGCACCGACATCGACGAGTGCCTCGTGAACAACGGCGGCTGCGCCGTGCCTGGCGGGGTCTGCACGAACACGCCCGGCTCGCGAACCTGCGCCTGCGCGACGGGCTTCACCGGAACCGGCACCACGTGCACCGACACCGACGAGTGCGCGACGAACAACGGCGGCTGCGCGGCGGCCCCGGCGGGCGTCTGCACCAACACGCCGGGCTCACGAAGCTGCGCCTGCGCCAGCGGCTACACGGGCGACGGAGTCAGCTGCGTCGACGTCGACGAGTGCCTCACCGGCAACGGCGGCTGCGACCCGAACGCGACCTGCGCGAACACCGTGGGCAGCCGCACCTGCACGTGCCCGGTCGGCTTCGCGGGCAACGGCGTCAGCTGCACGTGTGGCGGTGTCACCTGTCGCACGCCGCCTGCACCCAGCTGCACGACGGCCACGAGCCGGGTGGTGCCTTCGACCCCCGCGACGTGCCCGGCCAACGCCTGCGTGTACTCGATGATGAACGAGGCGTGCCCCAACGGCTGTGTCATGGGCGCATGCGTGGTGTGGCGTCAGACGGCCTCGGGGAGCGGTTCGAACCGGCCGAGCCCGCGCGCGGGGCACGCGATGGCCTACGACTCCGCTCGTCAGCGCGTGGTGCTCTTCGGCGGCTTCGACGGCGTCGGCCGGCTCTCGGACACCTGGGAGTACGACGGCACCACGTGGACGCAGGTGTTCCCCACCGTGTCTCCGCCCAATCGCGAACGTCACGCGATGGCCTTCGATGCGCAGCGCTCGCGCGTCGTCATGTTCGGCGGCGTGAACTCGAACGGCGAGCTGCAAGACACGTGGATCTTCACCGGCACCACCTGGGTCGAGCTCGCGACGACGGGCACCCGGCCCCCGACCCGCGTCGAGCACGCGATGGCCTACGACTCGCTCAGGCAGCGGGTGGTGCTCTTCGGCGGCAGCAACCTCGGCTTCGCGCTCAGCGACACGTGGGAGTGGAACGGCGGCGCGTGGACGCAGGTCGCGCTGACGGGAACGACGCCACCGGGCTATCGGGGCCACGCGATGGCGTTCGACTCGACGCGCAACCGCGTGCTGCTCTTCGGCGGCGGTGGAGGCACCGCCACGTACCAGACGGCGACATGGGAATGGGACGGCACCACGTGGGTCTCTCAGGGGCCCGTCGGCTCCGGCCCTCCACGTGAGTTCGTCGCGATGGCCTTCGACTCGCGGCGCGGGCGAACGGTGATGTTCGGTGGCTCGCTCACGCTCACCGGCGCGACCACCTATTACGACGAGACGTACGAGTGGAGCGGCACGTCTCCCTGGGTGCAGGTCGCGACGACGGGCACGAAGCCGACGCTGCGACGGCAGCACGCGATGGCGTACGACTCGAACCGTGGCCGCGTCGTGATGTTCGGCGGCGCCAACGGCCAGGCCCGCAACTCGCAGACCTGGGAGTACGGGCCCTGACGGTCAGCCGTGCGGACCGATGGCGAAGCCGCCATCGACCCAGCGGGGCTCCACGCCCGTGCTCTTCACGAGAAAGCGCCGGCCCTGCGCAAGGCGGGTGAGCGTCGGCGTCAGGGCGTCGGGCGCTGCTTTCAGTTGGCTCAGCTCTTCAGGTGACACCCAGACGGCGAGCTCGACCTGCGTGTCGCTGTCGTCGTGAAAGCTCACGCGCTCGGTGAAGACGACGACGAAGGGCTGGCCGCACGCGCAGCGCGTCGCGTGCACGGTGAAGTGCACGTCATGAACGAACGTGTGCGTCGCCTCGCCGTTGACGGCGGCCCACGCGAGCGGCGCGGGCGCTCCAAGACATCGGGCACACCCTTCAGCGGCCAAGGTGGGTGCGTGAATCGACCGCGAGGGCGCTCGTCTTCGTCGTTCCGTCAGGCCACGTCACCGAGACCTCGACGGTGGTGGCCTGCGTCGCGCCGAGCCCGAAGACGAGCTCGTTCGGTTGCTGCGCCGCGAAGCCGCCCATCAGCTGCACCTCGCGCCGCTGCGAGAGCCCATCGCTCTTCACGGTGACGACGGCGCCGATCGCCGCGGTGTTGCCCTTTGGCCCATCGAGCTCGAGCGAGAGAAAGTGAGGCGCCTTCGGGTTCTGGCGCAGCGTGTTTCGGTACAGCGACACCGGCCCGTGCTGGTTGCTCACGAGCAGGTCGAGGTCACCGTCGTGGTCGAAGTCGGCGAGCAGCACACCGCGTGAGTTGTCAGGGTCGTCGATGCCCAGCGCCTTCGCCGCGTCGACGAACTGCGCCGGCTTCTGCGGGCCCAGGTTGAGGTACGCGCGCCGCGCTTCGTGCGCGTAGATGTGCCGGCCGCGAATGTCGCCCCAGCGATCGGCGTAGGTGTGAATGTCGGGGCCCGACTGCATGAGCTTCTGGTTCACGTACCAGTAGTCGGTGCGCCCCTTGTTCCACGGCCACTCGAAGCCCTCGCGGCTCTTCGTCACGAGGTCGGGGTCGAGCCGGGTGTCGACCATGCCGTTGGCCTGCACGAGGTCGTCCCAGCCGTCGAGGTTCAGGTCTGCTGCCGCCGCGCCCCAGCCGAAGCGCCGCTCGTTCAACATGCCGCGCTGGGTCGCTTCGTCGGAGAAGGTCGGCACGAACGGGTCGTCAGGCGAGGGCCGCACCATCCACAAGATGGAGCCCTCCGACTGCAGCGAGTGGTGCACGTTCGAGACGGTGACGTCGGAGAAGCCGTCGCGATCGAAGTCGGCGATGGTGACGTTCATGCCCTTGTACGTGTCTTTGCCGACGTCGCCGAAGCGCGGCCCCTGCAGCCGGCGGAAGTGTTTGCCGCCTTCGTTCAAGTAGACGTCGTCGGGGCCGAAGTCGCTCGCGAGGTAGAGGTCGGTGAAGCCGTCGTGGTTGAAGTCCTGCGTGCCGACGGCGAGCGTCCAGTGCGTCTCGGGCAGGCCCCACGCCTTCTCGTCGAGGCGCTCGTAGGTGCCGTCTCCGCGGCCCCGGTAGAGATGGTTGATGCCGCCGTTGTCGGCGTCGTGCCAGCCGTTGTGCATGAAGCGGAACATGCGGCGGTCGCCTTCGAACGCGGGCTGCGGCAGCGAGAACACGTTGAGCGGCGTGGGCGTCTCGTAGTCGGGCAGGTGCGTCGTCAGCGCGTTGGTGACGAGCAGGTCGAGCACGCCGTCACGGTCGAAGTCGAAGAACGTCGCCGCGAGCGAGACGGTGTGGGCGTCGAGGCCGGAGTTTTCCGAGACGTCTTCGAACGAGAGCGTGCCCGTCTCTTTCAATCGATTGCGGAGCAGCCGCGTCTTGCCGAACGCCACCGTGAGCAAGAGGTCCAGGTCTCCATCGGAGTCGTCGTCGATGAACACGCCGCCGCTCGCGAGGTAGAGGTCGGTGAAGCCGTCGTGGTTGAAGTCCTGCGTGCCGACGGCGAGCGTCCAGTGCGTCTCGGGCAGGCCCCACGC
>JAEUJR010001132.1 GCA_016793585.1 Archangium sp. | reverse complement strand
ACGCCGGCCACTACGTCGGTGACGAAGAGCCCGAAGCGATCGCGGCGGGCATTCGAAAGCTGATGCTGACCGATCGGGTGACGAAGCCCGGTTGAGCGACTGGTAGCCGCGGCGCGGTTGGTTCGTTAGCAGGAGCCTCGTGTCGACGATTCAAGACCGGGCGCTGCTCGAGCGGGCGTGGGAGCTGCCGGTGGCGAAGCGGTACGCGCCGCTGCTCTCGCAGAGCGTGAGCTCCATCTGCGGGCCGACGAGCGTCGCGAACGTGCTGCGGTCGATGGGCGTGCGCGTCGGCAAGAATCCGTTCCGCCGGTTCGGGCTGCGAGCGATGAGCCTCGATCAGATCGTGAGCGAGGCTTCCGGAGTGGTGCCCACGGGCTGGAGGGTGAACGCGTTTCGCCCGAAGACGCTCGACGAGCTGCGGCCGCACCTTCGGCAATCGAACGACGCGCGCTTTCGCTACGTAACGAACTTCTCGCGCGCACCGCTGTTCGGCCGCGGCGGAGGGCATCACTCTCCCCTCGCCGGCTATCTCGAGCAGGAGGACCTCGCGTTCGTGCTCGACGTGAACGCGGGCTTCGGCCCGTGGCTCGTTCCCGCAGCGCGCTTCTTCGACGCGATGAACACGAGCGACGGTCGTGGTGGGCCGACGCGTGGGCTGGCGTGCTTCGAACACGCTGGCTGACTACGTCTTCGGCAGCTTCTCGAGCAGGGCCGTCGCGACGGGCGCGAGTGGACCAGAGACCTTCGCGAACTCCATGCGAGCGACCTCAGGGTGCGCGGCACACCACGCCTGCACGGCCTTCTTCGCTTTGCCCGCAGCCACCATCGACAGCAGCATCGTCACCACCGCCTCATGGCGGAACACGCCGAGCGTCTCGACCAGGCGAGCGAGCGCAGGCGGCTTCTTCGCCCGGCTCCAGGTGGCCGCGTACTGGCGCACCGCGGCCTCACCTCCAAGCCAACCAAGCCGCGCTTCATGCCGGCCCTGCAGGTCCCGATCGGCCTCGATGACGGCGGCCAGCGCAGTAGGGTCAGCGGCCGTGATGCAGAAGCGCGCGTTCAGCCGACCGTCTGCCAGCCGTTGTCCCGAATGCGGCAACGCGGGCGCGCCTTCGACGACCAGCCGCAGCGCATGCGTCGCGAAGGCTTCACCGACGGCCGGGTGTCTCGTCAGCAGCGCCGCGAACCGCTCGCGCGCGGACTTCGCGAGCGACGGCGGCAGGCGCTCGAGCATCACGCCGAGGGGAACGAGGGTGGCGTACGAGAGGTGAGAGAGCCGCTGCCACTGGGCGTCGTCGAGGGCCTCGAGCGCGCTGAGTGCAGCGTCGATCACGACGGAAGGACCAACGAACGCCTCGAGCAACAGCACCGCGTCTTCGTTCTGGTCGTACGCACCGCCGGCGCCGCTCACGATGATCTTCGAGGTGAAGGCGCGCGCCTCTTCCTCCGACAGGGCGCCAGACGAGGTGGAAACGGGAACTCCGGGTCGGGCGCCCCACACCCTCAAGAGCCGGGCGGCGAGCGCGACGGGCCAGCGCACGCCATACCCAGGGTAGGCCTTCTGCGTCGCCGCCAGCTCAGCGTCGACGTCGACCTCCTGCTCGTCGAGGAACCGAACGATGGGCCAGCCCAGCGCAAGCGCCTGGTCTTCCAGAGCCGCCCAGGCCGCGCCGGGTCGAACGGTGGCGAGCGCGACGGCATCGGCATGCGCAGCGACGAAACCCGAGAGGTCACTGAAGTGCGGCATGCGCACCGACTACGCCGCGGTGATGAAGCCAGACAACAGGCCGGTGGAGTCTCCGAACGAGGTCTGCGGCGCGCCGAGCGCGTCGGTCATCGAGAGGAACAGGTTCGCCACCGGAGGCGCGCCCGTGAAGCGCAGGTGCCGGCCGCCCTGCACTCGCCCACCCGCCTTGCCCGCGACGAGAATCGGCATGTTGTCGTGGCTGTGGCTGTCGCCGTCTTCGATCTCGCTCGAGAAGAACACGAGCGAGTTGTCGAGCACCGAGCTGCCGTTCGCGTCGGGCGCGGCTTTGAGCTGACGCACGAGGTACGCGAACTGCTCGACCTCCCACGTGTTGATGCGCTCGATGGCGTCGAGGTTGGCCGCGGCGCCGCCGTGGTGCGAGTACGAGTGGTGCCCGTCGGTGAGCCCGAGAAAGTCGTACACGTACCCGCTGCCGGCGTTCTGCAGCATGAAGGTCGCCGAGCGCGTGAGGTCGCAGCGAAACGCCCAGACGATGAGGTCGAGCATCACGCGCGCGCGGTCGCGCAGGTCACCCACTTGAGCCGGCCGGCCGCTCGGCGTGCACACCGCCTGCACCTGCTCCGACTGCACGCGGCGCTCGAGTTCGCGCACGCCCGTCAGGTACTCGTCGAGCTTGCGCTGGTCGGTCTTGCCCAGCTTCGGCTTGAGCCCGTCGGCGTCGGCCTTCACGGCGTCGAGCACCGACTGCTTGAGGCGCTTGCGCTTCTCGACCAGCTGCTGGCTCTGGTTGGGGTCGAGCCCACCGAAGAGCCGGTCGAACAGCACCTGCGGGTTCGTCTCCTTCGCGAGCGGCTGCGTCTCGGAGGCCCACGAGATGTTGCGGGCGTACGCGCACGAGTAGCCGGAGTCGCAGTTGCCCGAGGCTCCGCCGCCATCGGTGCCGGTCTCGAGTGACGCGAAGCGCGTCTGCCCACGCCATGCGTTCGCGAAGACCTGGTCGAGCGAGATGCCGTTCCTGATGTTCGTCGACTCGGTCTTGAACGGGTGCCGCGCCGTGATGAACGCGCCAGTGCCCGACGCGTGGTCGCCGGGCCCATCGGGGCGCGCGGGGCGATTCGACAAGCCGGTGATGACGTTCACGTCGCTCTGCACCGACGGGTCCTGCCCGCGAGCACCGAGGCTCGAGAGAATCGACGGCAGCGCCCACGTGCTGCCAGTCGCGGTCGGCGTGAAGCGGTTCATGCGAATGCCGCACGGCACATAGAAGGCCAGGAAGCGCTTCGGCGGCGTCACGTTCTGCGCGCGCACGAACGACGGCAGCATGGCCTCGAGCCACGGCAACGCGAGCGAAGCGCCGGCTCCACGAAGCAGCGTGCGGCGCGAGAGGGAAAAGCTCATGGCGACTCTCCACGGCGGTGCGTGAACGAACGGCTCGAGGTGATGGCTTTGACGAGGCCCGACAGCCGGTGGCCGCGCTCGGCGAACTGGTGCGTGATGGCTTCGACCTGACACGACTCCTGGCGCGTCGGCGAGCGGCCCAGCCCGTAGGTGAACAGCTTCTCGGACAAGCAGTGCGGGAAGCGGGGATCGTCTTTGAGAATGCGCGTGAGCTCGGCGGGGCCATTGAACGTGCGGCCATCAGGGAGCGTGCCCGACGCGTCGATGGCGAAGCCGCCCGTGTCCTGGGTGCGCGTGCGGCCAACGCCGTCGAAGGGCTCCATGCCGAAGCCGATGGGGTCCATCATCGCGTGGCAGCCGGCGCAGGTCGGGTTGGCGCGGTGGGCCTCCATGCGCTGACGCAGCGACGCGTTCGGCATCTGCGGCGCGGGCAGCGCTTCGACGCCGGGTGGCGGTGCGGGCGGCTCCTGACAGAGCAGGTTCGACATCACCCACGCGCCGCGCTTCACCGGAGACGTGCGCGTCGGGAACGAGGTCACCGTCAACACGCCGGCCTGACCGAGCACCGAGCCGCGCACGCCGTTGGTCACCGCCACCCGCTGCAGCGTCGTCGAGCCGGGCCGCGTGAGGCCGTAGTGATCAGCCAGCGTGTCGTTCACGAAGGTGAAGTCGCTGCCGAGCAGCCCGAGCGCGCTGACGTCTTGCGTGAGGAAGTGCTCGAAGAAGCGCTCGGTCTCGAGGCGCATGGCCGTCTTCGTCGCGGCCGTCACGTTCGTGTACACGCTCGCAGAAGGCGCCGCGTCTTCGACCTGGTTCGACCACAGCCACTGGCCGGCGAACAACGTGGTGAGCGTCTTCGCCTTCGGGTCGGCGAGCATGCGCGTCACCTGCGCCTCGAGCACTGCGGGCTGCTGCAACATGCCGTCATCGGCCACTCGCGAGAGCGTGTCATCGGGCGTGCTCGCCCAGAGGAAGTACGAGAGCCGCGCGGCGAGTTCGTGGTCTGACAGCGGGTGCGCGGCGAGCGAGGTCGGGTCGGCGTCGAGCTCGACGCGATACAAGAAGTTCGGAGACAGCAGCATCGCCTGCAGCGAGAGCGCGAGGCCCGACTTCACCGTCTCGCCCTCGGCCTGGGCGCTGGTGACGATGCTCGCGTACCGATCGACCTCGACCGAGGTGAGCGGCCGGCGCCACGCCTTGCGGCCAAAGCGCGTGAGAATGGTGCGCACGCAGCCCGCCGCCGAGGGGTCGCACACCATCACCTTCGCGACCGAGGGGCCGACGACGGTTCCTGGCCGCTGCACCTCGACCCAGTCGACCAGCAGGTTGCGGTCGTCGGGCGGCATGTAGAAGTCGTTGGTGAACTCGACCTCGACGCGGTGGCTGCCCTGCATCACGTCGGCGTCGACGGTGTACGTGCCGGGAGCCGCCTGCAGCGCCGTGACGGTGAACGAGGCCAGCTGCCGGCCATCGAGCGTGAGCACCATGTTCGCCGCGTCGGGGCCGGCCGCCGTCTGCGCCGCACGAACCCGGAACGTGTAGCGCCCGGTGGTGACGAAGTTCACCTGCGACAAGATGGTGCCGTTCGAATACAGGTTCCAGAACTCGCCGGCGGCGGCGCCCGTCGACTTCGCGCCATCTTCCGCCTGCACGCGCGTGGTCTGACCCGGCGTGGCCTCTTTCGCGATGACGGCTTCGGCGAGCGCCTTCGCGGCGAGGTCGTACTTCTCGACGAGCACGGGCGCGGTGGAGAGCACGTCGGCGATGTTGTTGAAGCCGTGCCCGAAATCGTCGGCGGGAAAATCGGTCGCCGGAGCCGTGGCGTCGTCGAGCAGATCGCGAACGGTGTTGTTGTACTCGGCGCGGTTGAGCCGCCGCATCGTCACGCGGCCGGGGTCGAGCGTCTCGACGGGAGCGCACGCCTGCCCTTCGTCGCCGCCTGCGCCCGCGCCCGCGCCCGGCCCGTCGCGATCGTCGATGACGCCACCCGACAGAATGGAGCCTTCACACCCGAAGACCAGCAGACCGAAGACGAGCGCGGTGCGTCGCATGCCGCCCCACGCTGCAACTGTCGGCCCATGGCTCGGCGACTCCAACTCGTTGAATCGAGTGGCGAATCAGGGGCAGCACGTGTTCACGTGAGGTGGCAGGTGTGGAGTTGATCTGGAGCATGGAGGCGCACGAAGAGATGCACTGGCTCGACGCGCTCTACCTGCGGTGGACGAAGCGGCAGCCGCTGTTCGAGCGTGGCTGGGGAGACATCGAGGCGCCGCTCGGCCGGGTAGCGCCGCTGCTCACGCGCTCTATTCCCGAGCCGCTGTCGCTCGACTTCATGCCGACTGCTGCGCGAACCGACGAGGCGTTCGTGCGCTCGCCTGCGCCGCTGCTCGAGCACGCGACGTCACGGCTTCACGTCGTGCGGCTGCGCGCGAAAGGGCCGAACCGCGCGCGCCTCATCGTTCCACCCTCGTGGGGCGACGAAGGGTTCGGGCTGCGCTCGTTCCTCGTGAACGCGCTCCGCTACGACGGCGTCGAGGTGTGGCTGTTCGAGGGCGCGTACTTCGGCAGTCGCAGAGCCGAGGGCCAACGCCGCGTGGGGCTGCACACGGTGGGCGACTTTCTTCGCATGGGCCTCGCGAACGTCATCGAAGCGCGCGCGCTCGTGATGACGGCGCTGACGATGGAGCCGAAGCTGCCCGTCGCGCTGGCGGGCTACTCGATGGCGGGCCAGATGTCGGCGCACGCCGCGGCCTCGCTCGACGTCGACGTGCCGGTGACGGTGATGGCGCCGTCAGACGACGCGAGCGTGGTGTTCTGCGATGGGCCGCTCTCGAAGAGCGTGACGTGGAGCGCGCTCGGAGACGACGCGGTCGAACGGCTCCGCGTGGTGCTGCGAGGGTTGTCGGTGCTCGCGCAGCCTGCGCCGCGTTCGTCACGTCGCATCGTCGTCGCGACGAAGACCGATGGCATCGTGCCGCCTTCGTCGATGGAGGCCATCGCGAGACATTGGAGTGTTGCCCCGACGTGGGTCGACGCGGGCCACCTCGGCGCGTACGCATTTCATCGCGGCGTGCTGGGTCGGGCGATTCGCTCCACCATCGACTGAGGGGACTTGTCCGCACTCGCTCTGAAATCGCTGCGAGGCTCGCATTCGGTGCTGACCTGACCCGCCCAACGTGATCGCCCGATGGGCCTCGCGGCCAACGAATCCGCAGTGTTTGAAAGCCCGATTCCTTCAAAAGTCACGCGCACTTGGCTGTTTCAGTGGCGTGGCACTTGCTGCTGGTTCGCGACCATGTCCCGTCTGTCGCGAACGCTCGTACCTTCTGTGCTCTGCACCTTCCTCGTCGTGGGCTGTGCGCAGGAGCGAAAAGCAGACGCCGTCGAGCGTCGTTTCGCGGCGCTCGGAGAAGACCCGACGCTGCCCGAAGCGAGCCGCGCCGTCGCCACGCACACCGCGTTTCGCAGCTGGCTCGACACCTTCAAGCAGACGCCGGCGCCCGTGCCGCAGCGCCTCATCGACGACGGCGTGACGCTCTCGCAGCAGCGCCGCCACCACCTCGCGGGCCTGATGCTCACCGAGCCCGAGCTCGCGCTCTCGATGGCGCTGAGCATCGCCGAGCGGCGCATGTTGCCGGCGGCCGTCGCGGCGAACGTCGAGCAGTGGCGTGACGGGCGCGGCATGCTGCACGTCGTCGGCGCGGTCGGTGACGAAGACGGCGCGCTCTCGGCGAAGCCCACCGAGAAGTTCATCACCTTCAATGGCCGCGACGCGGTGCTGCGCGCGGGCGTCTATGGCGCTCGCCAGGGCCTGAAGACGCGCGACGAGCTGCGCCTTCACGGCATCGAGCTCGACGGCGTGTTCGCGCTCTACGAATTCCCCGTGCGCCGCCTGAAGCCCGAAGACGTGAACTTCTTCGACTACGTGCCCGGCTCGCCCTGCCCCACCTCGCGCAAGGCCTCGACGGCGAACGAGGTGGTGCACGACGGCGACCAGGCCATCGGCTTCTGCCAGCCGCTGCACGCCGACGAGCTCGCGCAGGCGCTGGCCAACGAAGAAGCCGAAGGCGAGACCGCCGCGTCGTCGTGGACCGAGGGCCCCAAGACGGTGCTCTTCATGCGCGTCGACTTCGACGACCGTGTCGGAGACCCGCTCTCGCTCGCGTCGTCACAGGCGCTCATCAACACGCAGGTGAACGGCTTCTTCACCTCGATGAGCTTCAACAAGACGCAGCTCTCGGGCGTGTTCCCACCGACGCTGCGCATGCCTCAGCCCTCGGGCTGGTACCGCGACGCGGGCAACTACTTTCAGCTGCTCGCCGACGCGCGCGTGGCCTCGCGTGACGCTGGCTACGACCCGAACAACTACAGCCTCGACATCGTCGCGCACCCGAACCTCTTCTCGGGCTGGTCGGGCCGCGGCTACGTGGGCAGCAAGGGCACCTGGCTCAACGGCAGCTTCGGGCAGGGGGTCGCGTCGCACGAGCTCGGCCACAACTACGGCGTCTGGCACGCGAACTTCTGGAACGCGGGCGACAGCATCATCGGCGCGGGCAGCCAGCAGGAGTACGGCAACCCCTTCGACGTGATGGGCAACTCGGGCGCCTCGCACTTCAACGTCTGGTTCAAGCGCACCTTCGACTGGACGACGGCGAGCCAGGTGAACACCGTCACCACCAGCGGCACCTACCGGCTGTACCCGCTCGAGGTCGCGACGCCCGACGGCGGCATGCAGGCCCTCAAGGTGACGCGCAACGACACGCAGAGCCGCGACTACTGGCTCGAGTTCCGCCAGCTGCTCACCACCAACCCGTCGATGATGAACGGCGCGAGCTTCAACTTCGGGTTCCCCAGCTCAGGCACGCAATGCCCGACGAACCCGCCCACGGGCTGCGGCTCGCACCTGCTCGACATGACGCCAGGAGGGAACACCTCGAACTCGGCGCTCGTCATCGGCCGCACCTTCTCGGACTGGCCCGCGAACGTGCACTTCACGACCATCGGCAAGGGCGGCACCACGCCCGAGTCGCTCGACGTCGTCATCAACTTCGGCCCGTACCCATCGAACCAGGGCCCCACCGTGAGCCTCGCGGCGTCGATGACGACGGTGCCCTCGAACACGGCCGTCACCTTCACCGCGACGGCGAGCGACCCGAACGGCGACACGCTCGCCTACGCGTGGGACTTCGACGACGGCACCTTCAGCGTCGACAACCGGCCGATGCAGACGAAGACGCTCACCGGCAACCGCGTGCACCAGATTCGCTGCACCGTGAGTGACATGAAGGGCGGCACCGCGACGGCGGCCATCTTCGTCACCGTCGGCACGCCGACGACGTTCACGCTGAGCGGCTCGGTGGTGCTGGCCGACGCAGGGGTCGAAGGAGCGCGCATCACCGACGGCACGCGCACCACCTTCTCGCTCTCGGACGGAACGTGGGCGCTCACCAACGTGCCCGCCTCCGACGCGGGCTACACCATCAACGCCGCCAAGTTCGACCTCGCGATGGCGCGTGGGTTCGCGGCGCCGCTGCCCGTCGCCGGCAACCTCACGGGCCTCACCTTCACGGCCTCGACGAAGCCGGGCTACAGCCTGGGGGGTCGTGTCACTGCGGGCGGCACTGGCGTCGCGGGCGTCGTCGTCTCAGATGGCACGCGCACGGCGACGACGAACACGAACGGAGACTTCACCATCACCGCCGTGCCCAACGGCCGCTACACCGTCACCGCGACGAAGGCGGGGTGGGCCTTCGCCCTCTCAGGCGTGCGCAACCCCGTCGAGGTGCTGGGCGGCAACGTCACCGGCATCAACTTCTTCGCGCAGGGTCAGACCATCAGCGGTTCGTTGCCGTCGACCATCACGACGGCGCCCGTCATCACCGACGGCTATCGCACCGCCACCGCGACGCGCGGCGCGATGACGCAGCCCTGGTACTACTACCTGCAGGGCGTGCCCAACGGCACGTGGAACATCACCGCGACCTCGCCCGGGGTGACGCTCGAGCCGCAGAACTTCACCAACCCCGTGACGGTCTCGGGCACGAGCCTCAACAACCAGAACTTCCAGGTCGCGGGCACCACGACGGCGTTTCAGATCTCGGGCACCGCGCGCACCGGCACCACCCCGCTGCCGGGTGTTCTCGTGAGCGACGGCACGCGCTCGTCGACGACCGACTCGCTCGGCCGCTACGTGCTCACCAACGTGCCCCCGGGCACGTACACGCTGACGCCGACCCGCGCCGGCTACACGTTCGGGCCAGCGACGCGCATGGCCACCGTCACCAGCGCCAACGTCACCGGCATCGACTTCGACACCACGACCGTCAACGCGCCGCCCACCATCGTGATGGCGCCGAGCGCGAGCCAGAACCCGACGACGAACGCGAACATCACCTTGAGCGTGCTGGGCGCCGACGACGGCGGCGAAGCCAACCTCACCTACGGGTGGTCGGTGACCGGCTCGTGGCCTTCGACGTTCTCGGTGAACAACACCAACGGCGCGAAGTCGACGACCGTCACCTTCACGGGCTCGGGCACGTACACGTTCGAGGTCACGGTGACCGACGCGGGTGGCCTGTCGGTACGCGCCAACGTCATCGTGACCGTCACCCAGGTCGGCGCGGGCATGATGGTGAGCCCGGCGACGGCGGCGGTGACGACCGGAGGCACACAGTTCTTCTCGGCGCAGGGGCGCGACCAGTTCGGCCGCTTCATGTTCCTCGGCTCGGCGACGTGGGGCGTCTCGGGCGGCGGCACGATCGCCACCAACGGCCAGTTCACGGCAGGCCCAACGCCGGGCGGCCCGTTCACGGTGACCGCCACGGCGGGCGGCTTCACCGGCATGGCGACGCTCACGGTCGTGGGCAGTGGAGCGCCGACCATCACGCAAGCTGCCCGCGCGACGCCTTCGCTGGTGACAGGAACCTCGACGGTGCTCTCGGTGCGAGCGACCGACGACGCGGGCGAGCCGGGCCTCACCTATTCGTGGACCGCGAGCATCGCGCCCGGCACCGTCACCTTCACGCAGAACGGCAACAACGCCGCGAAGGACACCACGGTGAACTTCACGCAGGCCGGCACCTACGAGTTCATCGTCACGGTGACCGACGGCGCCGGCAACATGGTGACGAGCGTGGTGACGGTCACGGTGCAATCGGTGCCGACGACCATCACGCTGCAGCCGACGACGGCGAGCGTCGCGGTCATGGGTACGCAGCAGTTCGACGGCGTGGTGAACGACCAGTTCGGAGACGCCCTCAGCATTCAGCCTCCGCTCACGTGGGCGGTCGCGGGCGGCGGCACCATCGACCTGAACGGCCTCTTCACGGCAGGCACAGTCGTCGGCGGCCCGCACACCGTGACGGTGACGGCTGGCGCGGCCTCGGCGACGGGCTCGGTGACGGTCACCGCGATTCCCGACCCCACACCGCCGACGGTCTCGCTCACCGCACCGGCGAACAACGCGCGCGTGTCGGGCCAGGTCATGCTGGTCGCGCAGGCGAGTGACAACGTCGGCGTGGTTCGCGTCGAGTTCTTCGAAGGCACCACCAGGCTGGGCGAAGCGACGGCGATGCCGTGGCAGCTCCAGGTCGACACGACGGCGTGGAGCAACGGCACGAAGTCGCTCACGGCGCGCGCACATGACGCGGCGGGCAACAGCACCACGAGCGGCATCGTGTTCGTCATCATCGGCATGACGAGCGACACCACGCCGCCCACCGTCGCGGTGACGTTGCCGAGCGTCGGCGCGATGACGGGCTTGTCAGTGATGTTCGTGGCGACGGCGAGCGACGACGTGGCCGTCGGGCGCGTGGAGTTCGAGCTCGACGGCGCGATGGCCGATGTCGACACGACGTCACCGTACGCGGCGCAGGTGCCGGTGAGCGCGGGCCCGCACGCCATCGTCGCCATCGCGTACGACACCTCTGGCAACTCGACCCGCAGCACCGCCGTGAGCTTCACCGCCGTCGACCCGAACGCCGATGCAGGTCAGCCCGAGGTCGATGCGGGGACGACGACGATGGATGCGGGCTCGGCCGTCGACTCGGGTGTCGTCGCTCCCGACGCGGGGGGCATGACCACCGACGCAGGCACGACGAGCGCCGATGCGGGCACGGCCGAACAGACCGACGCTGGCGTCACGGCGGGTCGCGAAGGGCTGCAGGAGCTCGTCATCGGCGGCTGCGGCTGCAACGGCGCGGGGGCGGCGCCCTTCAGCCTGCTCGGCTTCGTGCTGCTCGTGCTTCGCGCGCGCCGTCGATCGATTTGATGGGCGGCATCGGCTATTGCGCGGCCTCATGCGCGCTCTGCTGCCGTTGCTGCTCTGTCTGTCGGCGTGTCCCAAACCGATGGGCAAAGGAACCCCGCCCGAGAAGTTCTGCCCGGGCGGGCCTGGCTGCGAGAAGGGAAACGACGGCACCCTGAAGGCCGGCATCGCCGCGGTGAAGGTGACGCCTCGCTTCGAGCGGCCGCGCCCCGACTTCCTCTCGAAGAAGGACACGGCCTGCAACGAGGTGGCGCCGCTCGGCAGCGACGGGCTCAAGCGCTGCGGCGAGCTCGTCTCGTTCACCGAAGACTGCGGAGCCGATCGTCGTTGCCCTGGCTCCACTGGCTACGTGGCGCCCGACGCCGACGGCTCGGAGCGTGACGGCAAACCCGACTTCTTCTTCGACTGCGGCAGAGATCAGAAGTGCCCCGGCGACCCCGGCTATTCGGGCCCCGACGCCGACGGCACCGAGAATGACGGCAAGTTCCAGGGCATGTGGCTGGCGGGCTTCGGCAACACGACACCGGCGGTCGACGTACACGACGACGTCTGGGCGCGCGCGGTGGTGGTGCAGAACGGGGACATCTCCATCGCGCTCGTCTCCATCGACGCGGTCGGCCTGTTCCGTGACGACGTCGAGCGCATTCGCGCGGCCGTCACGAAGCGCAACCAGGGCGTACCCGACTACGTGCTCGTCTCGTCGACGCACACGCACGAGAGCGTCGACACCATGGGCCAGTGGGGACCGATCAAGGCCCTGCTCCCTGAGCGCGGCGTCGACGACGTGTGGCTGCGTGACGTGCTCATCGAAGGGGCGGCGCAGGCGGTGAGTGACGCGATGCTCTCG
>JAEUJR010001101.1 GCA_016793585.1 Archangium sp. | reverse complement strand
CGCTCGACCCCCTCACGGGCGGCAGCACGAGCTTCTCGTACGCCTCGGCGTACGGCTTCAGCAGCGAGGTCGACAAGACGCGCGCAGAGATCGGTCACATCGCGGCGAACGGTGGCGTCGTGTCTCCGGGCGTCAACGGTGGCTTCATTCAAGACCCGGACAACCTGGTGGGCGATCAGGTGCGGAACAACTGCGACTACTCGTCGAAGTCGTACGCCATCAAATACCTGCAGATGATTCGCCTCACGGGCGGGCGGGGCGTGACACCGTCGACCGACAACAACAGCCCGTCGCCGAAGGTCGTCAGTCGTTTCGGCAACGACACGGCGTGCTTCACCGGTGACTCGCCCGAGCGCATCGCGGGGCTCAAGGGCAGTGACGAGCTGCCCGAGACGGGCATGTGGCCGCGCGACTTCCACCCGAGCGTCGCGGCGCGCTGCCGCTTCAACTCGGTCGGAGGCCGCACCGTCGGCGGCGTTCGGTACCCGTTCGATCCGACGTGCCCCGGCGCGACGAACGTGCGCACCCAGTTCCTCGAGTTCAACGCCATCGAGTACGAGGACTACGCGACCCGAAGCGCCGCAGGCAGCCCGGTCGCGGGGCGGCCCGAGCTGCGCACCATCGTGGCCCAGAGCACCACTGAGTTCCGCGACGACCGCGCGCTGGCGAGCCTCGGCGTGCCGCAGCACGTGGCCTTCGGTGGTGGTGGCGCGCTCGCGCAGCTTCGGCCGATGAAGAAGTTCCGCACCGGCGTCTACGCGTCGCCGCAGAACCGCGGCTGGGACTTCAACATCGACGGCCTCGCCAACGAGGGCCTGCTGCCCGACACCTGGCAGGACTTGCGCAACGTCGGCGTCACGTGGGAGCAGCTCGGGCCCATGTTCAACTCGGCGAACGACTTCATCGAGATGTGGGATCGGGCGTGCAGGCTCTCGGCACAATGGCACCGTGGGCGCGGCGCCATGCCTTTGGCGGAGTGCAACTGATGACGACCTTGCTCGTGTTGATGATGTCGACGGTGATGACGGCGAAGCCCGTCGAGCCCTTCGAGGGCGTGCTCGAGTTCAAGATCGTGCTCCAGGGCGGAGACGGCTCGCTGACGACGCAGGTCTCGCCCATCGGTGTGCACTCGTCGGGGCGCGTGAAGTACCTGAACGAGGTCACCGAGACGACGGTGGTGGTGCGCGCGAAGGACCCCGACGTGGCGTGGTCCTGGCAGCCTTCAGAGCGGCGGTATTCGAAGATGCCAATGCCGCCGTCTCCGAAGCGAAAGCTGACGGCCGAGCTCAAGGGCGAGACGGCGGTCGCTGGCGTTCCCTGCTCCGTCGTCGTCATCACCGGGCCCGAGGGTGTCTCGGAGTACTGCAGCGCGACCGGCTTCGTCGGCGACGCGACGCGCGAGTTCCTGGTGACGGCTGCCCAGCGGCTGGCGCCAGACATCGAAGAGGCGCTGCGTTCGGTGAAGGGCTACGGCCTCGTCGTGCGCCTCAAGCAGACGTCGACCGACGGCAAGGTGATGTCGGGCTACGAGCTGACGAAGGTGACGCGCAAGAAGATCGACCGCACCCTGTTCGACGTCGAGAAGGCGCGCTGAGCCTCACTCCTTCGTCTTCGTCACCGGCTGATCGAAGGTGACCTTCTGCTCGGCGAAGTCTGCGTAGAAGCCGTTCGAGGTCAGCTCGAAGCGCGGGTGATCGATGGCTACCCCCGCATCGGTGAAGGCCGCGCCTTCGGTGGCGAGCGCGCGGTCGTAGGTCGCGTGCTCGGTTCGCCCGACGGTGCCGTCGTTGCCCAGAAACAGCACACCGTTCGAGCCGGTCGCCGTCTGCGCGATGCCATTGCCGCTGACCTGCTGCGCGAGCACGGTGACTCCGGAGCGCTTCAAGAACACGCCCGCATCGGTCGCGGTGAAGTCGTTCGACCCGCGCATCAGCTCGAGCCTCGGCGTCGTCGCTACCACGCGCAGGTCGGCGCCCTTGTACTGGCGCATCGTCACGTCCTTCAGCGTCACGTCAGCGCGCGCAGGCCCCGTGTGCTTCGGCGCAGGCGGATCTTCCGACGCGCAGGCGCTCACGAGCAGCAGCAGGGCCAACGACCGGATCATCAGAAGGTGACTCCGAAGCGGCCGAGGAGAAGGGGAGACGGTTGCAACCAGCCCGCCTCGAAGGTCAGGCGAAACATCTTGCCGAAGCGCACGCCGAACTCACCGCCGATGTGCGCGCGCAGCACGTCACCATCGTTGAAGTGAAACCATGGGCCGCCGACGACGCCGAACTGCACGGGGCCGAAGTGCAGCTCCATGGCGAGATCGACCGGAATGCCGAGTCGTGAGCCAGCCGTGTGCAGGAAGATGCCGCTGTGCAGGGTGAGCACGAGCGACGAACGCTCTCCCAGCTTCACGAGGTGCTGGCGAACGCCGAGGCGCAGCTGGAATTGCGGTGACTGATTGAACCAGTAGCCACCCGAGGCATCGAGATCGAAGCCGATCGCGAACGCGCTGGAGCTGGCACACAGAAACAGGAGCGCGAGGGTTCGTCGCATGCGCGGCACTGTCTCGCACCACACGCACAAAAAGAAGAACGCCGTGGCGGGGGAGAGCGCCACGGCGTTCTGGAAGAGGGCCTCACGAAGAGACCCGACTGCGAACTCGGTTCAGGCGACGCCGGCTTCGGCGGCCTCGTGCAGCTTCATCGCGCGGCGGGTGAACTCCGAGAGGCGGTAGAGGACGGTGCGGCGCGAGCAGCCCAGCGTCTCGGCGACCTTCGACTGCTCCATGCCCTTGCCGTGGTACAGCATCGCGGGGGCCTTGATGGCTTCGGGCGCCGACTCGAGCACCTTCTGCGCGAAGTTCTTCGACACCACGCTGTCTTCGAACTCGTCGTCGACCATCTCGGGCAGCTCCTCGACGGGGGCCGCGCGGCGCTTGCTGTCGCGAATGACGTTGAGGCAGTGGTTCGTCACGATGCGGTGAATCCAGGGGAGCACCGCGTCTTCGCTCGGCGCCGCTTCGATGTGGCGCATCAGCTTCACGAAGATGTCCTGCGTCGCGTCTTCGGCCGCCACGGGGTCCTTCAGCAGGCGACGGCAGCGTGCGTAGAT
>JAEUJR010001083.1 GCA_016793585.1 Archangium sp. | reverse complement strand
CACGCCGGGCGTGTGCGGGTCATCGCTGGTGCCCGTCGCGGCGAGGGCCTTGCCCAGCGCGCTCTCGAGCTCGACGGCGCCGGGCCGCGCGCCGGGCTCCTTCGCCAGCGCGGCGGCCAGCAGCGCCGCGACGGCAGGGGGAAAGTTGGGGAAGTGCTGCGGCGTCAGGCCAGGGTACTTCTCGGCGCGCGCCTTCACCTCGGCGTGCGAGGTGCCCGCGAACACGGTGCGGCCGGTGAGCAGCTCGAGCAGCACGAGGCCCAGCTTGAAGACGTCGCTCTGCGGCGTGGTGGCCCCCGAGAGCGTCTCGGGTGCGATGACGAAGAGCTCGGCGCGGGCGGGCCCCAGCGTTCCGTCGGCGTCGATGGAGTCGGCCAGGCCGATGCCGCCGAGCCGAACGTCACCGTCGGTGCCGATGATGACGGTCGAGCCGCACACGTCGCCGTGATGCAGGGGCGGCAGCTGCTTCGAGAGGGTGACGAGCCCACGGGCGACCTGCTGCGCGATGCCCAGCGCTTCGGGCACCGTCAGCGGCGACTTCTGCGCGAGCGCCGCGTTCATCAGCGTGCGCAGCGTCTCGCCCTCGATGAACTCCTCCACCACCCACAGCGCACCGTTCGGGCCCTGGCCCACCTCGAGCAGCGGGGCGACGCCGACCTGCCGCAGCCCCTGCCAGCCCCGATGAAACCCCGCGAAGCGGGTGACGAAGTTCGTCCTCGACCAGGGCTCCTTGCACAGGTGCGCCACGACGGGCCGGCCCGTGACGGTCGTACCAAGCCACGGCTCCGTCAGAATGGAGCTCGAAGGCAGGCGTCTGGCGAGTTTGAACGAGCCCATGTGGTGGGAACGAAAAAGTCCGCTGCTTCCGTACTGCCCCTCCGCCGCTCGGAAAACGAGTTTCCGACGAAAGGAGTGACGAACGCCAGTTGCGCTGATGTGCGCTGATGAGGGCAGTCAGGCCGGTGAGCGCAGGGCCTCGCGAACCGCCAGCAGCCTGGCGGTGGGTGGGGCACCACGCCGTGACACCAGGAAGAGGGTGTTGGTGGCCTCACGAGCGGCGCGGCCAGGGGCCGACGGGTACACGCGCACCAGGCGCCGGGCCGAGAGCGCGGGGCCGACGAGGTAGTCGGGGAGCACCACGGCGCCCAGGGCTGCCTCCGCGAACGCCTGCAGGTGCTCGAGGCTGGCCACGGCGGCGACGAGCCGTCTCGGCGGCGTCGCGGCGCGGCCGAAGCTCGCGCGCCACCACGGGGCGTGCATGGCGAGGTCGGAGTCGAAGGCGAGCCAGGGCCACTCGCGCAGCGCTGCCTCGGTGCGGGCGGCGGGGAGTCGTCTGAGCAGGGCCGGCGCGGCGACGGCGACGAAGGTCTCGGTGGTGAGCACCGTCGTCTCGAGGCCCGCCGCCTCGGGTGGCCGGCTCAGCACCGCGAGGTCGAGCGCGCCGTCGACCAGCTGGCGCTCGAGCACGCTGGGCACCTCGAAGCGCTGGTCGACCCGCAGGCCCGGGCGCTCTCGGAGCAGCTTCGTCAGGCGCGGCAGCACGTAGAAGCCGCCGAACGTTCGAGGGCCGCCGAGCGTCACCAGGCCTTCGACTTTCGAGTGGGCGTTGGTGGCGCGCTCGAGCGCGAGGGCGAGCTGGCCCAGGTGCGTCTCGAGCTCGTTCGAGAGCGCGAGGCCCGCGCTGGTGAGGGTGACGCGGCGGCCGCGACGCTCGAAGAGGGCGAGGCCGAGCTGGGCCTCGAGCGTCTTCACCTGCTGCGAGATGGCCGAGACGGTGACGCCGCGAATGCGTGACGCGGCGGCGAACGTCGGCGCGCGCGCGGCCACCGCGAAGGTGCGCAGCAGCTCGAGGTTGAGGCGGTCGATGTTGTTCAGTTCCACTCAACAACGAGTGAAGCGTGTTCGTCTGCGCGAAACAAGGCGATGGCGCATGGTGTGTCTCGCCGCGGGCCAATGCCGGCCCGCCACCAACGGAGCACCCACCATGAAGATCCTCATCCTCGTCACCAGCCACGCCATGCTCGGCGACACTGGCACCCGCACGGGGCTCTGGCTCGAAGAGCTCGCCGTGCCGTACCTCACCTTCACGCGCGCGGGCGCGACCGTCGACCTCGCGTCTCCCCTGGGCGGCGCGGTGCCCATCGACCCGAAGAGCGAGCAGGACCCGTCGGCCGACGTGAAGGCCTTTCTCGCGGACTCGAAGGCGATGGCCGCGGTGAAGGCGTCGAC
>JAEUJR010001033.1 GCA_016793585.1 Archangium sp. | reverse complement strand
GACGCCGCGCACCGAGAACACCTGTGGCTCGACCGGCGCGCTGCACGGTCCGCCGCTCCACGGGACGAAGCCTGTCGCGAGCAGCCGTCGCTCCTTCGGCGCCAGCGTGACGACGATGGGCTCGCGGCTCACGCACGGCCCCATCGCGCACGTCTGAAACGCGAACACGCCCGGCGGCAGCCCCTCGAACGCCATGGGCGGTGAGGGACACGGGTTCTGCAGCGTCATCGTCACCGCTTGGCTCGTGCGATTGGTGGCGAAGCCCTCGAGCGTCGCGCCTTCGCTCGTTCGGGTCTGCACCACCTCGAGCCCCACCACGCACGACGTGAGCTTCGGCGGAGCAGGGCGCAGCGTCGGGGCCGGCTTCTGCAGCGGCACCGGCCTCGGTGGTGGAGTCGGCTTCGGTGGCGGCTGCGGCTTCGGCGGCGGCTGCGGCTTCGGCGGCGGCCTCGGCTCGGGTGCGGGCGCCGGCCTCGGCGGCGGCTTCGGGAGCATGCGCGGCGGTGGCCTGAGCTTTGCGCCGGGGACCTCCTCCATCGGGTGCATGGGCTGCGCGCCCCCGACGGCGGCGAGCAGCATCAGCGGCGTGACGAGGCCTCTCACGCGTCGAGGGACGTGAGCCGTGACCGCCACATTCACCACGACGCCCACCTCAGTTCGTACTGAGCGTCACCGTGATGGGCCCGGCCGCCGAGTAGGGCTCGACGAAGAGGAAGTACGTCGTGCCCGCGGTGAGCGACATGCTCAACACCTCGGGGTCGTCGACATACGCTCCGGCGCCGCAGGTGCCATCACACGCCGTGCTGACCCACATCACCACGTCGGTCAGCGACGTCTCACGGAAGTAGTACGTGCCCGTGGTCGAAGGCGTGAAGCTGTAGACGACCTCTCCGCCTCTCGCCACGCCGCAACTCGCCGCCGCCCGCACGTCGTCGACCGCTCCGACCGTCGTGCCATTCACCACCCCACCCACCGTGAGGGCCGTCGCCGTCGCGCAGGTCTCGTTGGGCGGAGAGACGGCTGACTGCACCACGATGCTGTGGTCGCCGAGGTCGCCCGAGCCGAAGCCGTCGACCGCGAAGTACATCGGCGTGCTCGCCGTGCCGCGCACCCAGAACTCGTTGCCCAGCGGAGACAGCAGCGCCGTGCACGTGTTCGCCAGGCCGCACGACGACGACGCCCAGACGCGGTTGGGGCCCGTCGCGGTGAAGCCCACGCGGTAGGTGCCCGTGGTCGACGGCGTGAAGCTGTAGACGACGTCTCGCGCCGGCACGCTCTGCCCTCCACACGCGGCGCTCAGCGGGCCCGAGAAGTCGTTGGCCGCCGTGAGGGTCGAGCCGTTCACCGTGGTGTTCAGCGTCAGCGCCGTCGGGCTGGCGCAGGTGTCGTTCGAGGGCGGCGTCGCGGCGGTGACGGTGACGCTGTAGGCCGCAGAGGCGCCGGTCGTCTCGAGGAAGACGAAGTACGGCGTGCCCGCCGTCAGGTTCACCGAGAGGGCATCGCTGGCCGAGCCATCGACACAGGCGCCCGCGCACGTCGTGTTCACCCAGAAGAGGCCCTGCAGCGCCGTCGTCTCGCGGAAGATGTACGGGCCCGTCGTCGGGGGCGTGAAGCTGAAGACGACCTCTCCGTTGCGCGACAGGTTGATGGGCGTGCACAGGTTGGGCTGCACGTCGTCCACCGCTCCCACGAGCGTGCCCGTCGCCGGCGTGCCCAGCGTCAGCACCTGCGGCGCGGCGCAGAGGTCATTCGGTGGCGTGGCGACCGGGTTGACGACGATGGAGAAGTCTCCACCCACGCCAGCGCTCGTCTCGTCGACGTGGAGGAAGAGGGGAACACCGGCGGTGCCATGCAGCGAGAAGGTCTGGCCGAACTCGAGCACGCACGCGCTGCTGGTACCGCACGTTCCCGAGACCCACACGCGCGGGTTGTAGCTGGGGGTGATGGCCGTGGTGGTGACGGTGAAGTTCCCCGAGGTCGCGGGCGTGAAGCTGTAGACGACGTCTTTGCCGAGCGCGCCTGCGCCGCCGCACGCCACCGTCGCCAGCGGCCCGCCGTAGTCGTTCGCCGCGCCCACCGTCGAGCCATTCACCGTCACGCCCGCCGTCAACGCCGTCGGGCTCGCGCAGGTGTCGTTGCCGGGCACCACCACCGCGTCGACCTGCACCGTGTACGTGGCGGGGGTGCCGTACGGCTCGACGAAGAAGAACACCGGCGTGCCCGCGGTGAGGTTCGCCACCAACACCTCGGGGTCGTCGACCGAGCTCGTGCAGCTGTTGTCACAGGCGTTCGCGAGCCACATCACCACGTCGGTCGACGTCGTCTCGCGGAACGCGTACTGGCCGCTGGTGGGTGGGGTGAAGGTGAACACCACCTCACCCTTGCGGCGCGTCGTGTTGGCGCACGGCGCGTTCGGCCAGTAGTCGTTGACCGCGTTGACGAGCGAGCCCGAGAGCGGAACGCCGGCCGTCATCACCGTCGCCGCCGCGCAGGTGTCGTTGGTGGGTGGGGTCACCGAGGTGAGCTGCAGCGTGAAGTTGCCTGTCGCCGCGCTCGCCGAGTCGGCGTGCACGTACAGCGGCTGGCCGGCCGTGCCCCGCACCACGAAGCTGTTCGGTGAGATGTCGGGTTCGCTCTGGGCGCACGCTGAGGCGACCCCGCAAGTCGAGCTCGCCCAGAACCGCGCGGTGCCAGCCGTCACCACGCCGTTGACGAGGAAGGCGCCGCTCGAGCTCGGGGTGAAGGCGTAGACGACGTCGGGGCCCGAGACGGCCGCGTTGCTGCACGCTGCCGACAGTGGCGTGCCGAAGGAGTGGGTCGCTCCCACCGTGGTGCCGCTGACGGTGGTGCCGAGGGTGAGGGGCAGCGGCGCCGAGCAGGTGTCTCCGTTGGGGGCGCACGTGAAGCCGTTGCCCGCGAAGCCCGGCCCGCACGCACAGGTGCGCGAGCCCGGCGTGTTGGTGCAGATGCCGCCCGCCGCCACCGCCGCGCAGCCGCCGTTGTTCGTCGCGCACTCGTCGATGTCGCTGCAGACCAGGCCCGTGCCGGTGTAGCCGCTCGCGCAGGTGCAGGTGCGCGAGCCGGGGGTGTTGGTGCAGACGCCGCCCGACGACGTCGCCGCGCAGCCGCCGTTGTTCGTCGCGCACTCGTCGATGTCGGTGCAGACGAGGCCCGTGCCCGAGAAGCCGCTCGCGCACGCGCAGATTCGGGAGCCGACGGTGTTGGTGCAGACGCCGCCAGACGCCACCGAGGCACAGCCGCCGTTGCTGACGAGGCACTCGTTCACGTCAGCGCAACTGAGCCCGTTGCCGGTGAAGCCGGTGGTGCACGAGCAGCTGCGCGAGCCTGGCGTGTTGGTGCAGAGGCCGCCCGAGGCGACCGACGCGCAGCCGCCGTTGTTGGTGGCGCACTCGTCGACGTCGGTGCAGGTGAAGCCGTCGCCCGTGTAGCCGGTGGCGCAGGCGCAGGTGCGCGAGCCGACGGTGTTGGTGCAGACGCCGCCCGTCGCCGCGCAGCCGCCGTTGCCGGTGAGGCACTCGTTGACGTCGGTGCAGCTGAGGCCGTTGCCGCTGTAGCCCGTGTTGCAGGTGCAGGTGCGGGCGCCGACGGTGTTCGTGCAGGTGGCGGTGGCGGCGCAGCCGCCGTTGTTGGTGGCGCACTCGTCGACGTCGGCGCAGGTGAGGCCGTCACCCATGAAGCCCACGTTGCAGGCGCAGGTGCGGGTGCCGGGCGTGTTGGTGCACGTCGCGTTGACGGCACAGCCGCCGTTGTTGGTGAGGCACTCGTTGACGTCGGTGCAGGTGACGCCGTCTCCGGTGAAGCCGGTGATGCAGGTGCAGGTGCGGGCGCCCGGCGTGTTGGCGCAGGTGGCGTTGGTGCTGCACCCGCCGTTGTTGGTGGCGCATTCGTTGACGTCGGCGCAGGTGAGGCCGTCGCCCGTGTAGCCCGTGTTGCAAGCGCAGGTGCGCGCGCCGGGCGTGTTGGTGCAGGTGGCCTCACCGGCGCAGCCGCCGTTGTTGGTGAGGCACTCGTTGATGTCGGTGCAGGTGACGCCGTCGCCCGAGAAGCCCGCGTTGCAGGCGCAGGTGCGGGAGCCGGGCGTGTTGGTGCACGTCGCGCTCGCCGAGCAGCCGCCGTTGTTGGTGGTGCACTCGTCGATGTCGACGCACGCGCCGCCGCTCTGCAGGTAGCCCGTCGCGCAGGTGAAGCCGCAGGCGCCGCTCGAGCACGTCGAGGTGGAGTTCGCCGGCTGCGCACAGACGCTGCAGCGCGTTCCACACGAGGCCGTCGCGTCGTCGGGCACGCACGTCTGGCCGCACGCGTGCTGGCCGGTGGGGCAGGTGCAGGTGCCGCTGCTGCACGTGGCGCCCATGGGGCAGTCGGCGGTGAGGCGGCAGCCCGTCATGCACTTCTTCGAGACCGGGTCGCAGTAGAAGCCCGAGCCGCAGCCCATCGGCATCTGCGTGCAGTCGTCGGGCAGCACGGCGCAGCGGCCCCGGTTGCAGACCTCTCCCTGGCCGCACGTCTTGCCGCAGGTGCCGCAGTTCTCGAGCTCGGACGAGAGGTCGAGGCAGCGGCCGTTGCACGAGGTGAGGGTGCCTGCGCAGGGGTTGGGCGTGCCCGCGTCGACGGGCGCTCCACCGTCGAGCGTGCCGCCGTCGGCCGTCGTGGAGCCGCCGCCCGCACCTCCGCCGACGCCACCTGCCGTGCCGCCTGCCGAGCCACCGCCCTGGTTGAAGGGCGTGGGTGGGGTGCACTTCCCGAAGCTGCAGGAGTCGGTGACGCTGCAGGCCGCGCAGGTGGCGCCCATGGCCCCGCACGCCTGCACGGTGACACCAGCGACGCAGGCTCCGCTCGAGTCGCAGCAGCCGGTACAGCTCGAAGGCCCGCACGGCGGCTTGCTGGTGTCAGGACAGGCGGTGAAGGCCATCACGGAGATGGCGAGGAGAGCGAGCGTGGACGAGCGCATGGCGGGGTGACCCTCGAGTGGTGCTGACAGTGCACTTTCGGGCACCCAGCGTGTGTGCTGCCAGTCGTTTCGCCGATGCGGCCCCATCGCCCGACCGCTGCCACTGGACGCCGCGACGGCCAGAACGAGCGGTCTTCGCTGATCAGCCCGCCAGCGCCTCTTCGAGCGCGCGCGCCGCGATGCGCACCTCTTCACTCTGGCCGGTACGCGCCCGCCGGCTGCCACGCGCCGCACGAACGTCGGCCAGCATCGCCCGCGCCTCCTTCGGCCCGGCGTCTTTCGCGGCGACCTCGACGTGCAGCCGGCGAATGGCCAGCGCGGTGAGCGACAGCGGGTCTTTCACGGCCTCGAGTCGCACCTGCGCGGCCGACAAGGTGATGCGCGCCTGCGCGAAGTGCCCACGGTGCAGCTGCACGACGGCGAGGTAGGTGAGGAAGAGGCCCTCGTGGCGAAGGTCTCCGACCTCGGCGAGCCGGGTGATGGCGTCTTCGAGCGGCTTCTCGGCGGCCTCGTACTCGCCCCGCGCCAGCAGCGTGCCCGCGCGTTTGCCGACGAAGTATCCCTCGAGGCGCACGTCACGCACGGCGTTCGCGCGCGCGACGGCCTCGGTGAAGAAGGTGAGCGCGAGGTCGAGCTTCTCCTGCTCCTGGTAGATGGTGCCGAGGCTGCCCAGCAGCCGCGCCTCGGTCGTGGAGTCGCCACGCTTCCTCGCCAGCGGCAGCCCTTCGTCGCAGCACAGCGCCGCTTCGTCGACTTCACCCATCGCCACCTGCACGATGGCCAGCGACGACAACGTCTGCAGCACCAGCGCCTCGTCTTTGCTCTCTCTGGCGGCCGACAACGCGCTCACCAGCCAGTCGCGCGCCGACTCGACGTCACCCGACACGAAGCGCGCCACCGCGAGGTCTCTGCGAATGCGGCCCTCGAGCGCCTTCTCTCCCGTCGACTCGACGATGCTGACGGCGCGGCTCAAGTCCTCCACCGCGAGCTGCGGCCGGCCGAGCGTGCGCTGCAGATTCCCCCGCTGCTGCATGGCCCGCGCGATGACGGTGCTCTTCACGCCCACGTTGCGCGCCACGGTGAGCGCGTCGTCGAGCA
>JAEUJR010000903.1 GCA_016793585.1 Archangium sp. | reverse complement strand
GAGCAGGTGAAGACGGTGCTGACGAACCTCACCGCGATTCGTATTCGGGGCGACTACGTCGACGGGCAGAACGACGAGACCTGCATCGACAACGTGTACTTCGGCACGCCGTGAGCGCGCACGAGTGCACGAAGTGTGGCGCGTGCTGCGTCGCTCCCGACATCGCAGCGCTCGACAAACCGCTCGGCCTCGTCTGCCCGCACCTGGGCCCCGACGCGTTGTGCACGGCCTACGAGCAGCGGCCGAAGGTGTGCCGTGACTACGCCGCCGACGAGTTGTGCGAGCGCATCGCCGCCCCGACGCTCGAGGAGCGCGTGCAGAAGTACCTCGCGCACTTCGGGCTCGAGGGCGAAGCGGCCGAGGTGAAGGCGAGCGGGGTCACCAGCCGCGCCGCCTGGTTCGCGCGCCGCGCCCGAAGGCAGGGCTGAGCGTTTCGGCGGCTTCGTGCAGCGAGTTCAGAGCGCCAGGCGCCGCAACGCCGCGCGCAGCTCGTCGACGCCAGCCGCCAGCAGCGCCGCGTCTTCGGTCTCGAGGTCTCTCTTGAGCCGCCGCGCCACCGCGTCGAGCGTCTCGTCATGCCCGCGCAGCTTCTCGACCAGCGTCAACGCCGTCTGCAGCGCCCAGCCCTCGGCGCCGGTGCCCAGCCGCACGTGCAGCTGCGCCTGCTCGAGGCGGAAGCTGGCCTCGGAGAACACCTGCAGGTCGTGCGAGGCGAGCACCTCGCGCGTCAGCTCGGCCGAGAGGTCCTCGAGCGTGTCGAGCAGCGGCGACACCGCGTCGACGAGGCCCTGCCGGTCGAGCCCCTCGCGTGAGAAGAAGTCCTTCACCATCAACAGGTGCCGCTTCGGCCCCGCGTGCACGTGCCGCCACGCCGGCATCGACGCGAACAGCTCGAGGTCGCCCTTGAGGGCAGCAATCAACCTCGGCAACGGCTCGTTCTCTTTCTCGAGCCGCGCGCGCACCTGCTTGACGAGGTCGGCCGAGGTGACGCGGTACAGCAGCGCGCGCTGCACCTCCTGGCTCGCGCCCGGCACCACGTCCTCCCGCCGCACCGCGGCGGTGGCGGCGGCCGAGAGATAGACGGCGTCTCCGACGCGCCGGCGAAAGTCTGCGCGCAGCCGCTGCAGCTCTTCGAGCAACGCCCAGCGCGAGGCCATCAGCTCGGGGCGCCGCACCATGTCTCGCACCTGCGCCAGCTCACGCTTGAGGTGCGCACCGACCGCGCGGAACACGAGGGCGGCTTCGGCTTCGGCGCGCTCGTCGCTGCTCTCTGACGAGTAGACGCCCGACCGCGAGCTGCCCGGCGGGAACTCCTCGTCGATGACGCCGCACAGCCCGTTGATGGAGGCCACGGTGTCGGCCACCGCCGGCGCCATCTGCTCCCACAGCGACAGGTCGGCGCTGCCCTCTTCGGCCGACACCGGCTCGAGGCTCAACAGGTTGATGGTCTGCAGGTGCTCGATGCACAGCGCCGCTGCGAGGGCGACGCGCTCCATGCGCCCGGCGAGCTCCCGGTCGACGATGTCGGCCAGGACGGCCTGCAACCCCTTCGGCAACGTGACGTCCACGCGGCACGAGTAGCGCGAAGGCTCGTCGTGGTCACGCGCATGGGAGGCGCCTCACCGCCAGATGGCCTCGGTCAAGGCGACCACCTCGTCCAGGCGGCTGCCCTCGAAGCCGACGCTGTCGGGCGCGCTCGTCATCACCAGCACCAACCGCTTCGAAGGGAACACCAGCACGTACTGGCCTCCGCTGCCCCAGCCGGCGAAGCCCACGCCGTCTGGCAGCACGTACCAGTAGAAGCCGTAGTCGAAGGGCGGGTCGTTCGACGGCTGCAGCGCCTGGGTCGACGCGCGCCTCCACGCTGGCGAGACGAGCTGCCGCCCCTGCCAGCGCCCGTCGTCGAGCATCACCTGCCCCAGCTTCGCGAGGTCGCGCGGTCGCAGGTACAGCCCGTGCGCGGCCATGGTCTCGCCGATGGGCCCGCTGTTCCACACCACGTCGCCGATGCCGAGCGGTTCGAAGAGCGCGGCGTCGGCGAAGCGGGCCTCGCGCTGGCCGGTGAGGCGCTCGAGCGCGTAGCCGAGCAGCTGTGGGTCGCAGTCACGGTACCGAAACTGCTCGCCAGGCGCGGCGAAGAGCGGCTTGTCGAGAATGGCGCGAAGCGGGTCGGCCGGCCGCCCCACCCATTGCTCCCGAGAGAAGTCGACGTTCTCGAAGTCGAGGCCCGAGCGCATCATCAGCAGGTGCCGCAGCGTGATGGCGCGTTTGCGCTCGTCGGCGAGGCCCGCGCACGCCGGAGCGTCGAGCACCTCGCACAACGGCGTATCGAGCGGCGGCGTCAGCCCCCGGTCGCTCGCGATGCCCCAGAGCATCGACGTCACGCTCTTCGTCACCGACATGAGCGAGTGCGGGCGGTCACGGTCGGCGGGCGTTCGCAGCAGCACCTCCGCCACGAGCTTGCCGTCTTTCACGATGAGCAGGGTGCGCACGCCGGGGAAGTGCCGCTCGTCGAGCAGCCGCTGGTGAAGCCGGGTGACGGCGTCGGCGTCGAGCCCGCTCTCTTCGACCGTGCCGATGGGCCAGCCGTCGTCGAGGAGCTCGGGCGTGGTGGAGCCCTCGTGCTTGAGCGGCCCGTCACAGGCGGCGACGAGCGTGAGGAGCGACACCAGGAGCGCCTTCACCATGACAGCGCCCTCGAGACACCCACCGAGGCGCCGAGCGCGAACGCAGGAGCCGACACCTGGGTGACGGTCGCGCGCAGCTGCACCAGCAGCGCCCAGCCACTCGCCGTCTCGAGCGTGGCTTCGAGGCGCACGAGCTGCAGCCGGTCGACCGAGACGAAGCGCTCGTCGAGGTACGGCGTCGAGAAGTAGTAGGCGAAGCGGTCGACGCCCTCCTGCTTCACGAAGCGCAGCGCTGGCGGCCGGCCCACGAACCCCACCGCGGCGACCTGCGCCAGCACCGAGAGCCGCATCGCGCCCAGCGGGCGGTGCACGCGTATGGCGGGGCCGAGCCACTGGCTGCCCAGCCAATACGAATGCGCGTCGTCCCACCGGTAGAGGTAGTTGACGCCTGTGTCGAGGGCGAGCGTGAGGCCGAGGTCGACGTTCGGGCCCAGCGGCGCCAGCCACGTGCCATCGACGCCGTAGCGCAGCGCTCCACCGAAGAAGCCGAGCCGGTCGAAGACGACGCCGAAGCCGAAGCCCAGCCGGGCCAGCAACGTGCCGGGGCCGAGCGGCAGCCGCAGCCCGGCCGAGAGTGAGACCCCCGGCCCCGAGAACGCGAGCGGCACGAGCAGGTCATCGCGCACCGACTCCACCTGCAGGCCCGCCGAGAGGTCGACGGCCCGCTCCCGCGCCGACGCGGCGTTCGCGCACAGCAGCACCGCACCGAGGAGCGCCTTCGTCACGAGCACGTGTTGCCCGAAGCCGCGCGGGCGATCCACCCGTCGGCGCACAACAGTGATGCACCCCGCCACCACGTCGGAGACACTGCGCGCGCGGCTCACTTCGGGAGGTCTTCATGCGGTTGG
>JAEUJR010000843.1 GCA_016793585.1 Archangium sp. | reverse complement strand
GCTGTGAAGAAGAAGCCAGCGCCCAGGTCGTCGGCTGCCGACACGGGAGAGACCACCGGGCCCTCGACCGGCGCCGGTGACTGGCGCAGCCGCGTCGACCCCGAAGACTGGAACCAGCCGCAGGGCGCCTCGTCGGCACCGCGCGCGAACGATGGGTTTCAGCCCGACAAGGCGATCGACGCCGACGACTTCATCGGAGGCCTTCGCCAGTTCGTCGACTCGCTCTCGGCCGGCGACAAGCTGTCGTTCTTCGGCGCGGTCGCCACGATCCTCTCGTGTTTCTTCCCCTGGAAAGAGACGGTCGTCGACGGCGACGTGCTCGGCCTCGCCGGCCCGGGCCTCGTCACCTTCATGATGGCGTGCCTGACGCTGGTGGTGCTCACCCTGCGCGTGAACAAGACCCTCAAGGTGAACGAGCTGCTGCTGTGGGCGGCGCAGCTGGGCACGCTGTCGATGGGCGTGTTGTGGGCGGTGGTCTCGATCACCCAGTCGTGGAACCCGACGCTGGCGCGCGCCGTCGAGGGCAACCAGGAGGTCTGGGTCTCGAAGCCCTCGTTCGGCGTGATTCTCGCGGTGCTCGCCGGCGCGTTGACCGGCTTCGGCACCGTGCTGGGCCTCAAGGGAAAGAGCTGATCATGAGTGACGCGTTGACGCGCCTCGAGGCGGCGCTGTCGCAGGTCGTGGTCGGGCAACCGAAGGTGCTGGCCGATCTGATGACGACGTTCCTCGCGCGCGGCCACGTGCTGCTCGAGGGCGTGCCGGGAGTCGCCAAGACGTTGACCGCCCGCACGATGGCGCAGGCGCTCGGGCTGACGTTCACGCGCATTCAGTTCACGCCAGACCTGATGCCGACCGACGTCGTCGGCACCAGCGTGTTCCGCCCGCAAGACGGCTCGTTTCAGCTCGTGAAGGGCCCCGTCTTCACCGAGGTGCTCGTCGCCGACGAGATCAACCGAACGCCGCCCAAGACGCAGGCCGCGCTGCTCGAGGCGATGGAGGAGCGGCAGGTCACCATCGACGGCACCACGCACCCGCTGCCGAAGGCGTTCTTCGTCGTCGCCACCCAGAACCCGCTCGAGCTCGAGGGCACCTACCCGCTGCCCGAGGCCCAGCTCGATCGCTTCATGATGCGCGTGAAGGTCGGGTACCCCGATCAGCAGGCCGAGCAGACCATGCTGCTCAAGTACCACGAGCGTCGTGGGGCGACGCCGTCGGTGCCGCGCGTGCTCTCGACCGACGAGCTCGCCGAGCTGCAGACCCGCGCCTTCGCCATCACGTGTGAGGCCAGCATTCTCGAGTACGTCGTTCGCATCGTGCGCGCGTCGCGCGACGATCGCCGCCTGCGCCTCGGAGCGTCGCCCCGCTCTGCCCAGAGCCTGCTCGCCGCCGCCCGCGCCCGCGCAGCGCTCGAGCGGCGTGAGTTCGTCACGCCCGACGAGGTGAAGGCCGTGGCGCCGTCGGTCTTGAACCACCGCCTCATCGTGCGGGCCGAGGCCGAGGTCGAAGGCATCACCAGCGAAGACGTCGTGCGGCAGCTGCTCGAGCGGGTGGAAGTGCCGAGATGATCGGCCGGCCGGTTCCCACGCAGCGCGCGTTCGTCGTCGCCGCGGTGGGGTTGCTGCCGGCCGGGCTGGCAGTGCTCGCGCCGTCGGTTGCGCTCGGGTGCATCGTGCTCGACGTTGCGCTGCTCGTCGCGATCGCGATCGACTTCTGGCGCGCGTGGCGCGTCGACGAGCTCCACGTCGCCCGTGACGTCGAGCCCGTGCTGTCGTCACACCGCCCGACCCGCGTGAAGCTGCTCCTCGAGCAACGTGCAGGCGTCACCGGCGTGGTTCGGGGCCTCTTGCGCGACGAGCTGCCGCCTGGCGTGGTCGCAGCCGGCCACATCGCGCCGCTCGACTTCGAGGGCTCGACGACGATCGAGTACCGGCTCGAGGCCACCACCCGCGGAGATCTCACCTTCGGAGACGTGTTTCTCCGGCTCGAGGGCCCGTGGGGCTTGTGCGCGCGGCAGGTCTCGGTGGCGTGCGCCCAGACGGTGAAGGTGTTCCCCGATCTCACGGCGCTCACCAAAGACGCGCTGGCCCTCGCGCGCGCGAACGAAGACGACGCGCGCAGGCGGGTGCCCCTGCGGAGCGAAGGCCGGGAGTTCGAGTCGCTGCGCGAGTACCGCATGGGAGACGATCGCCGCTCCATCGACTGGAAGGCCTCGGCCCGCCGCAGCCGCACGATGGTTCGTGTGCACCAGCCCGAGCGGAACCAGGTCGTGCTGCTGATGATCGACTGCGGGCGCCACATGGCCGGTGAGGTGCACGGCCGGAGGAAGATCGATCACGCGGTCGACGCGGCGCTACGCGTGGCGAAGGTGTCGCTCGATCAGGGCGATCTCGTCGGCGTGATCGCATTTGCGACCGAGGTGAAGACCTGGCTGCCGCCTCGGAAGGGCGCCGATCAGCTGCGCGCCATCGCCCAGGCGCTCTACCGCGTCGACGCCAGCCTC
>JAEUJR010000829.1 GCA_016793585.1 Archangium sp. | reverse complement strand
CCGTTGGGAAACGGAAACGGCGGGCGCATGTATCGCTCGCTGTTCATGACTGTCAAGGACACAGTACACGTCTTCTTCGACGGCCATGAGTCTGCTGCCTGACGACGCCACCTTTCACGAACGGGTTCAGGACCTGTTCACGACCTACCGAGGCCGCGGCGTGTCGCTGAGCGGCGACGACGTCGACCTGGTGGACGAGTGGGCGCGGGCCGAGGTGCCCTTCGAGGTGGTGGCGCGGGGCATTCGGGCGGCAGCCGAGCGGGCGATCTTCGACGCTCCGGAAGGCCAGGGGCAGCTGCGGTTTCTTCGGGCGTGCCGGAAGACGGTCGATGCCGAGCTGGCGAAGTATCTGAAGCGGGCAGCTGGCAAGACCGAGGCGACGCAAGCCGTGGAGTCGCTCCACGAGGCGCGGCACCAGAAGCTCCTGACGGTGGTGAAGAAGCTCTCGAAGGAGCGCCCTGCCCTCGCCCGGCTCCTGCTCCCGTTGCCGAAGGACTTCGACGAGGCCGATCGCCAGGAGCACCTCGTGCTGGCGGCGATCGTTCGCACGCTGTCGTTTCCCGAGCGGCTCTCGATACTGAGAGAAGCGAAGCGGCTTCGCCATGGGTCGTCAGGAGCGACCCGGCGCGACTCCCTGCGCTTTCATCGGAGCGCGCTGCTTCGGCATCGCCTCGCGTTGCCCGCCTTCTGGTAGGACCCGGCTCATGAGTTCGGCCCGCGCCTGCGAGACGTCTGGCTACACCGTGCACCGTCAGGGTGACTTCGCCGTGGCGACGGTCGCGCAGCGCGTGCAGGACTGCGCCGACTGTTCAGGCACCGGCCTGCTGCGCTCGACGGTCACCGAGAACGCGCGCACCTACGACGTCGTTCAGCCGTGCCCTCGCGCGAAGATGATCTCTCGTGCGGCGGCGTTCTCCGAGGCCCACCTGCCCGCCGTGCACGCTCCGGCCGCGTTCGACAACTTCCGCCCGTCGAACACCGAGCAGGCGCGCGCAGTTCAGCTCGCCCGCGACTTCGCGCTGCGATTTCCGCAGACGCGAGGCTACGTGCTCAGCGGCCCGGTCGGCACCGGCAAGACGCATCTGCTGTGCGCGACGCTGAAGCACCTGGCGCTCGAGGTCGGCGGCCGCGTCGCCTACGTCGAGATCAGCCTGCTCTACGCGCAGATTCGCCGAGGCTTTCAGGACGGCAAGTCGGGCGGAGAGATCATTCAGCCGCTCTCGCAGGTCGACGTGCTGGCCATCGACGAACTCGGCAAAGGCCGCGGCAGCGCCTTCGAGTTGGACACGCTCGATGAGCTGATCGCCCGCCGTTACAACGCTGGCCGCATCACGCTCTTCGCGACGAACTACTCGCTGAAGTCGCCTGAAGATCGCCTGCAGCGCGGCTACGTGAGCAGCGAAGCCCTGGTCGAGTCGACCAAGGAGTCGAAGCTGCTCTGCGATCGAGTGGGCGATCGCATCTACAGCCGCCTCTGCGAGATGTGCGAGTTCGTCGAGTTCCCCGGGAACACGGCCGATCAGCGCCGCGCCAGGAACGTTGCTGAGCGCGTGCCGAATGGTCCGCCGCGCCGCTGACGCCGTCTCAACGCAACTGCCCGTGACGAGCGGCGGAATGTGACCAGTGCCGATGGGAATGGCCCAAGTGACTGCGGGAATCGGGTTCACACGACCGACAAGCGTCAAGTGCCTCTGGGAATGGAGCTGGTGACTCCGGGAATGGAGCTGGTGACTCTGGGAATGGAGCTGGTGACTCCGGGAATGGAGCTGGTGACTCCGGGAATGGAGCGAGTGACTTCGGGAAGGACCTGGTGACTCGCGGAACGGTGCTGGTGACACCGGGAGCCGCTCCAGTCCCTCCGGAAGCGGCGTCTGGTCACTCTGGGAACAGACTCAGTCCGCCATCCCTCACGGCTCGCGGTAGAGAATCACACCACCACGAATGAGATCGCTCGCCCGGCGGTCGTAGAAGAACGCGACCGTCACTTTGTTCGCAGCGTGGCCCCACATCGAGAGCCACTCGCCCGCGAAGTTGAGCGGTGTGTTCATCGGCGAGCAGGTCTCGAAGGTCATGCCGTTGTTCGTCGACTTCGACAGCTTCGGGCCGCCGGAGCAGAGCGTGTTGATCGTGCCACGCGAGAGGAACGCGCCGCCGATGGTGATCGCGCCGCCGGAGTGAATGACGAGGCCCTGGTACCACTGCGTGGTGTTGAACCGCATCGTCTGGAAGTCGCCGTTGCGCGGCATTCCCACCGGCATGCTCCACGAGGTGCCAGCCGCGTCGGTGGCGGCCGACGTCCACAACTCGGAGTTCGAGTCGGTCATCATGCCGTTCAGCACGGGATCAGCCCGGAGCAGATGGAATGCCACGCGTGGCGTGGTGCCTGCGAACGCCAGCGTCACCGACGGCTTGCGATCAGCCACTGCGAGCACGTCGGTCATGTTCGAGTTCGTCACCTCGGTCGCCGAGGCCGTGCCAGGCCGCCAGAAGGCCAGAGTGCCCCGCAGCGAGGCGCCCTTCGTGAAGTACGCGAGGCCCGGGTTCCCATCGCCGTCGAGCGCGAGCGAGATCGACCCGAACGCTGACGCCTGGCCCGCCGTGATGGGAGCCGTGACTTCCGAGAAGGCTCCCGACGCTCCCGTGCGCGTGCGGTAGAGCACCTGCTCGTTCGACGTCACGTACGCGATGTGCGTGGTGCCGTTCTTCAACGCGATCTGCGGGTAGCTCGAGTCGCCCGTGCCGGGATCCATGCCGACCGTCGCGAGCGAGAAGTTCGCGCCTTCGTCGTCGCTGAACGCGTACCGAATGCCGGCGCCGGCCTTCACGAACGCGATGCCGATGCGGCCAGTCACCGAGTCACGGGCGATCGCCACCTGGCGGAGCGGCGGCGTGAGATCGATCTCTCCGACGACCTCGATCGTCTTCAGCGCCTCGTATTCCTTCTTCTCGCCGTTCCAGCGGGTGAAGAAGACGCGCGTGTCGGTGCGCACGCCGTCACCATTGGGGTCGTCCCACACGGCGGCGATCAGCGGCTGGTTGAACTGATCGCCGACCGCAGCGAGCGAGACGCCAATGCGCTGGCCACCGTCGGCGGGCAGCTCGACCGCCGTCGAGAACCCGCTCGGAGGATCCATGCCGCGCTGACGGCCCGCGTCCGGCACCTCCATCACGATGCCCGCGTCCTCTTCGATGATCATCGGCTTCGGCCGGGGGCCACACGCGGCGAGCGCGACGAGGAACAGAATGACGAGGGCACGGTGGATCACGAAGAGCTCCGAAGGCGGCTCGCCCGGCGCGAGTCCGCGTCGCGTCATACAGAATTCCTCGGGCTGGTGGCACACGGCTCGCACACCCCACCGCCGAACTGGAGGCGTACGAATGCAGAAGCTCTTGATCGGAATGGGCCTTTCGCTGACGGCATGTGGGCCGGTGGTGAGCTGTGTCGCTCGGGGCGCGCGCGTTCAAACCCCTCGCGGTGGCCGGGCCATCGAAGATCTGAGGGTCGGTGACGAGGTCGTCGTAGCGAACCCGGCGACGGGTCTGACCGTCGTGTCACACATCACGGCGATCACCTCGGCGACCCGCGAGTGCGGAGCGCTGGAGATCGGCGGCCGAACGCTCAAGCTGACCTCCGACCACCCCGTCTACGACCCGATCGCGAAGGGCTTCTTCCCAGCCGGCGACTGGCTGCTCGGCGATCGCAAACACCTGCTCGAGATCGGAGACGACGGCCCGCGCGTGGTTCAGGTCGATGGCGCGAAGCTGTTCTGCGCAGTGAGCGAGGTGTTCGATCTCACCGTCGAGCACGAGTGGCACACGTTCGTGGCCCAAGACATCGTGGTGCACAACAAGCAGCCCGCGGGCTGCCGCATTCCCGACGCGGGCGTCACCACCAGCATCACGGTTCCCGACGACGAGCGCCCGACCTGCCGCTGTGCTGACGCAGGCGTGGGCCGGTGGACGTGCGCTGGCTCGGGCGGAGACGCGACCTGCGAGCTGTGCGGCTCGGTCGACGCGGGCTGATCAGCCCAGCTGTTTGATCAGCTCGCGCGCGATCACGATGCGCTGAATCTCGCTGGTGCCTTCGTAAATGGTCTGCACGCGCGCATCGCGCAGGTACCGCTCGACGGGGAACTCGTCGATGTACCCGTACCCACCGTGAATCTGCACGGCCTTGTCTGCGACGCGGTTCGAGGTCTCCGACGCAAAGAGCTTGGCCATCGAGGCCTCACGCGTGAACGGAACCTTCGACTCCTTGAGGAAAGCGGCGCGCAACGCCAGCAACTCGGCCGCGTTCGTCTGCGTCTGCATGTCGGCCAGCATCCACTTCACGGCCTGGAACTCGCCGATGGCGTTGCCGAACGCCTGACGATCCTTCGCGTACTTCACCGAGGCCTCGACCGCGGCGCGCGCGGTGCCGACGGCCTGTGACGCGATACCGATGCGGCCACCATCGAGCGCCGTCATCGCGAGCTTGAAGCCGTCTCCGAGGCGCCCGAGCAGGTTCTCTTCGGGGATCTCGCAGTTCTCGAACATGAGCGGCACGGTGTTCGACCCGCGCAGGCCCATCTTGTCTTCGTGTTTGCCCGCGGTGAGGCCGGGAGTGCCCTTCTCGACGATGAAGCACGAGAGGCCCTTGTTGCCGTCGTTCGACGTGCGCGCCCAGACGACGATCACGCCCGCGTGCGCGCCCGAGGTGATCCACTGCTTGGTGCCGTTGAGCACCCAGCGATCGCCCTTCTTCACCGCCGTCGTGCGCCCAGCGCCCGGGTCAGAGCCGGCGTGCGGTTCAGACAGGGCGAACGCGCCGGCGATGGCCGCGCCGCTCGTGAGGCGGGTGACGTGCTTCTGTTTCTGCGCCTCGGTGCCGAACTGGCAGATGAGCTCGGCGCACATGTTGGTGACGCACATGCCGACCGAGGTCGAGCAGCACGCCGCCGAGATCTCCATGACCGCGAGCGCGTAGCTGACGACTCCCGCGCCGGCGCCGCCGTACTCGGTGGGCACGTTCACGCCGAGCAGCCCGAGCTCGCCCATCTGCTTGTACGTCTCGGCAGGGAAGATCTCGTTGCGATCGGTCTCGCGTGCCTTCGGAGCCACCACGTTCTTCGCGAACGTGCGCGCGGTGTCACGAATCAGCTTCTGGGTTTCGGAGAGCTCGAAGTTCACGGGGGTCGGGAGATCAGTTCACGGCCTTGAGGTTGAACGGGAACTCGATCGGGTGCGCCTTGCCGTCTGGCGGCGAGGGGAACTGCATGGTCGAGAGCACCGACACCACACAGTCGTGCAGGCGCGGGTCCTTCAGGCTGCTCGTCTTCTTGTCGACCTTCGCGCCCGTCACCATGCCGTCGCCGGTGATCGAGAACGCCGTCTTGAGCGACCCCTCGACCGCCTTGTCCTTCGCGGCGAGCGTCTCTTCGTAGCAGGACTGAATCTGCGGCTGGTACGAGAGCACCACCTGCTTGATCGAGTCGGGCGTGAACGGCAGCTTCGAAATGTCGATGCCGTTCACCACCGTGGCCGAGCTGCCGCCGTCGGCGCTCAGGGTCGCAGCCGAGCCAACGCTCTTCACCAGATCCTTCATCGTGTTCTTGCCGGCTTTGGGGTCGGCGTGGAGCGACAGCGCAACCAGGGTCGAGAGGAGGATCATGGGTCAGTCCTTCAGCATGTTGGCGGAGATGACGATGCGCTGAATTTCGCTGGTGCCTTCGTAGATCTCGGTGATGCGCGCGTCGCGCACGTGGCGCTCGGCGTCCATCTCCTTCGAGTAGCCCATGCCACCGAACACCTGCAGCGCCTTGTTCGCCACGCGGCTCGACATCTCGCTCGCATAGAGCTTGGCCATCGCCGACTCCTGCGAGTGGCGAACGCCCTTGTCCTTCAGCACGGCAGCGCGGTGAACGAGCAGGCGAGCTGCGTCGATCTCGGTCGCCATGTCG
>JAEUJR010000804.1 GCA_016793585.1 Archangium sp. | reverse complement strand
CACCCGCGCGTCTCGTTCCGGCTCGAGTACCGGCGAGACCAGGCGAGCGCTCCGCTGTACTTCCGCGGCGCCGTCGAAGGTGACGGCGTGACGACGCCCTGGGTGCCCACGCGCAACGCGCAAGACACGCTCACGCTCGGCGTCACCACCTGGTTCTGATTGAATCGCTCGCGTGCGTGACGGTCTCGTTCGTGTCGTCCTCAAGGCCGTCGCCCGCAACCTCGGCGCCTTCGAGCTCGGCGTCACGCGCTGGTGGCTCTCGCGCCGCGGCGAGCCCCGCTATCGCCTGACGGGCAGCTGCAACGGCTGTGGCAAATGCTGCGAGCGGCCCAGCATTCAAGCGGGCGTGCTGCTGTGGCGGCTGCCGGTGCTGCGCGGGTTGACCTTGTGGTGGCAGCGAGTGGTGAACGGCTTCGAGCTCGTCGAGACCGACCCGCGCTTCAGGCTCTTCGTCTTTCGGTGCTCCCACTACGACCCGGTGACGAAGCGCTGCGACAGCTACGAGAGCCGCCCGCTCATGTGCCGCGACTACCCGGTGAACCTCACGTTCGAGGCGGTGCCGCCGCTGTTCCCCGAGTGCAGCCACGGCGTCGTCGATCGCAACGCGGCCCAGCTGAGGGCGGCGCTCATCGCGGCCGGCGTCGAAGGAGAGAAGTTGAAGGAGGCCGAGGCGCGGCTCTTCCTCACCGAGCCGCCGAAGGACCCGCCGTGAACTCGGCGCCGCTCGTGCCTGCGTCTTCAGGCTCGGCCACGCCCGCGTCGAGCGTCGGCCCCGAGACGGTCTGAACGCCTGGCGGCAGCCGACGCGGCGGCACCACCATCGGCGGGGGCACGGGGCAGGTGGTGCACGGCTTTCGCAGTGGCACCTTCAGCACCCGGCCGATGCGCAGCAGGTTGTTCGACAGTCCGCTCGCCTTGCGAATCGCCGCCGCGCTCGAGCCGTACCGTGAGGCGATGCCGCCCAGCGTGTCGCCCTTCTTCACGCGGTGCATGGCGATGTTCTCTTCGGGCCGCGTCGCGAGCAGCGGAGCCACGCGTCGACCGAGCTCCTGCGCGCGGCCGTTGAAGTAGCGCACGTGGAAGTGGTCTCGGTGCCGGCGGGCGTGCTGCAGAATCGACGAGCGCCCGGCGTGGAACAACGAGTCGAGCCACGCGGGGTCTTCGCCGAGCTTCTTCGCGTGCTCGAACAGCACCTTCTGCACGCGCTGGTCGACGAGAATGAACTGCACGTCGCCTTGCATCACGAGCGCCTTCACGAGGGCCCAGTTGAGCGCGACGTCGATGACCTTCTCGCGCTCGCGCACGTGAACCGTCTGACCGCCCGGGTAATAGAAGCCCAGGTCGACGTCGCGGCCGTTCTGGTGCGTCTTGTGTGGGCGCAGGTAGCCGCCTTCACGCGCGCTGATCTGGTTCACGCGCAGCGGTGGCGCGTCGGGGTGTTCGGCCTTCACCTGCCGAATCGCGGCCGCCACGAAGTCGACCGTCTCCTGCGTGCCGTACGTCGCTTCGGGAGACACCACCGTCCACGCCGAGCCATCGCCTTTGGGAAAAGGAACGCCGTTGATGAGCCGGCCCTGTTCGACGAAGCCCATCGAGATGCTGCCGAGCGTCGAGGGCGCGTCTCTCCACGCCGCGGCGAGCGCTTCGTCGGTCAGGTCGAGGGAATAGAGCAGCCCGCCATCGGCAGGCGTGTTGGCGCCGACCTCGTCACCGGGCTCTTCGGCGGGGTTCTCTTCGCCGGGCTCTTCACCGCCCGTCACCTCGGTCTCGACGTCGTCGCCCGCATCGGCCAGCTCGGCGAGCGCGACGACGTCACCGGCATCGAGGGCGTCGAGGGCCAGCGCTCCGGCGTCGGCGGCCAGCCCTGCGTCTTCCACGGCCACCACGACCTGCACCGGCACGGCCTTCGGCTGCGGTCGCGTCAGCGAGGCACAGCCCGCGACGACCGCGAGAACGACCACCACTCTCATGTGCAGGGGCTGCTGCATCGGGCGTGCGCGCGTGTAGCAGCCCGTCGATCGACCGGGCAACCCTCAGCGTCGCGAACGCGCCTTCGTCTTGCGCGGCTGCCTCGTCACCTTCGAGACGACCTTCACGTCGACGACCCTGGCCCCGTCGGCTTCGGGCGGGCCGATGACCGAGATGAGCTCGCGAAACGTGGCCTCGAGGCGTCGCAGAAACGAGGTCAGCTTCGTCTGCACCATCGTGGGCATGTCTTCGGTGTACGCGAGGTACCAGCGCACCTCCGAGAGCAGCTCGTAGAAGCGGTTCACCGACTTCTGCTCGGCGGGGTCGAGCATCGACAGCTCGGTGAAGGTGATGGTGTCGAACCACGTGTCGAGGACGGAGAGCATCGGCTCGCGGTCACGCAGCCGCGAGAACAGCCCCACCATCGAGTCCTGTCTGGCGGCGAGGCGCGTCATCAGGTTGTGCGCGTCGATGCTGAGCAGGTGCCGCACACGCGCGGCCGGCTCGAGGCGTTTTCGGCTTGCGGCCATGCGTCAGCCTACCCACACCCGCGCGTTGCGGAAGAGCCGCAGCCACGGGCTGTCGTCGCCCCAGTGCTTCGGGTGCCACGAGAGGTTCGCGGTGCGCGTGACGCGCTCGGGGTGCGGCATGAGAATCGTCGCGCGCCCGTCGGTGGTGGTGACGGCCGTGATGCCAGCGCGCGAGCCGTTCGGGTTCAGGGGGAAGCGCTCCGTCGGCGCGCCGGTGTGGTCGACGAAGCGGGCGGTCACGAGGCCCGACTCGTCGAGCGCGGTGAGGGCGTGGCTCTCGACGCGGCCTTCTCCGTGCGCGACGGCGATGGGCGCGATGGTGCCCTCCATGCCGGCGAAGAGAATCGACGGGCTCTTCTCGATGCGCACCATGGCGAGGCGCGCTTCGAACTGCTCCGAGCGGTTGCGCACGAAGCGGGGCCATGCGTCAGCGCCGGGGATGAGGTCTTTCAGCTGCGACATCATCTGGCAGCCGTTGCACACGCCGAGGCTGAAGGTGTCGGGCCGGTGGAAGAACGCGCGGAACTGCTCACGCACCTTGTCGTTGAAGAGAATCGAGCGCGCCCAGCCGACGCCTGCGCCGAGCACGTCGCCGTACGAGAAGCCGCCACACGCCGCGAGCCCGGTGAAGCCCTTCAGGTCGACGCGGCCCTCGAGCAGGTCGCTCATGTGCACGTCGACGGCGGTGAACCCGGCGCGCGTGAAGGCCCAGGCCATCTCGACCTGACCGTTCACGCCCTGCTCGCGAAGAATCGCCACCTTCGGCTTCTTCGACGAGGACACGACGCGGGTGACGTCATCGCCCGGGTCGAACGAGAGCCGGCCCATCAGGCCCGTGAAGGCCTCGTCGGTGCGCAGCGCGTGTTCATCGTCGGCGCAGGCGGCGTCGTCGCGAAGGCGTTGCATGCGCCACGAGGTGTCGCTCCAGAGCGCGCGCAACGAGTGGCGGTCGTCTTCGAAGACGAGCTGGCCGTCGCGGGTGATGATGACGTCGTCGTCTTTGACAGGGTGCCCGATGACGGTCGCGGTGACGCCCTTCGCCGAGAGCGCGCTGACGACATGGGCGACGTCTGAGTCGCGCACCTGCACGACCGCGCCGAGCTCTTCCGAGAACAGCACCTCGAGCGTGTGGCCCTTCAGCCCGTCGAGCGAGACCTCGAGCCCGCAGCCCGACGCGAACGCCATCTCGAGCAGCGTGGTGACGAGGCCGCCATCGGAGACGTCGTGGTACGCGAGCAGCTTGCCCTCGGCGTTGAGCACCTGAATCGTGTCGAAGAAGTGCGCGAGCGCCTGCGCGTCGTCGACGTCGGGCGCCACCGCACCGACCGAGTTGAAGACCTGCGCGAGCGCGCTCCCGCCGAGCCGGTGTCTTCCTCCCGAGACGTCGATGGCGACCAGCTTCGTCGGCCCGTCGTCCACCGAGAGCTCGGGCGTGAGCGTTTTGCGCACGTCGGTGACTGGCGCGAACGCGCTGATGACGAGCGAGACGGGCGCGACGACGCTCTTCGACTGGCCGTTCGCGCTCCACTGCGTGCGCATCGACATCGAGTCTTTGCCGACGGGAATCGCGAGGCCGAGGGCCGGACACAGCTCGGCGCCGACGGCCTTCACGGCGTCGAAGAGCCTCGCGTCTTCCCCTGGCCAGCCGGCAGCAGCCATCCAGTTCGCTGAGAGCTTGATGTCGCCGCGCTTCGCCACGGGAGCGCAAGCCAGGTTCGTGAGCGCTTCGCCCACCGCCATACGTGCCGAGGCCGCGGCGTCGAGACACGCGATGGGCGCACGTTCACCCATCGACATCGCCTCGCCAGAGAAGACGTCGTAGCTCGTCATCGTCACCGCGCAGTCGGCGACGGGCACCTGGAACCTGCCGACGAGCTGATCTCTCGAGACGAGGCCGGTGACCGAGCGGTCTCCGATGTGAATGAGGAACGACTTGTCGGCGACCGTGGGCAGCAACAACACGCGGCGAACGGCTTCTTTCACGTCGATGCCGGCGAGCTCGAGCGGCGCGTGCGTGACGCGTTGGTGCTCGGCGGTGCGGCGCATGCGCGGCGGCTTGCCGAGAATCACCTCGAGCGGCACGTCGATGGGCGAGTCGAAGAAGAGCGGGTCTTTCACCACCAGCCGGCCTTCGGTCGTCGCGTGGCCGAGCACGGCGTAGGGCGCGCGCTCACGACGGCAGAGCGCTTCGAAGCGGGGCAGGGCGGCGGCGTCGATGGCGAGCACGTAGCGCTCCTGCGACTCGTTGCACCACAGCTCGAGCG
>JAEUJR010000791.1 GCA_016793585.1 Archangium sp. | reverse complement strand
CTGAAGGCGCGGGGCGCTTCGAACGCTGACGCCAAGAAAGCGGTCGACTCCCTCCAGAGGGACTGGCCCAGCCATCGTCATCTGGTCGACCAACCCGTCCTTTCAGATCGGGTGTTCATCGCGTTCCGCCCCACCTTTTCGCCTCAGGAGTCGTGTCATGAAGATCACCGTCACCATCAAGCAGGGCTTCACGGGTTTGCTGTTCGAGAACGGCGTGCTCGCGCGCGAGCTGCCTCCGGGCCGACACACGGCGGGCACCCTGTTCGGCCCCGCGCCCACCGTCGAGCTGGTCGATCTGCGTGAGCGCTCGAGCACCATCAAGAACCAGGAGATCCTCACCGGCGACAAGGTCTCGGTGCGCCTGTCGCTGCTGGTCTCGTTCCGCGTCACCGACCCGAAGGCAGCGGTGCTGAACGTCGCCAACTACGAAGACCGCCTGTACGAAGACGTGCAGCTGTCGGCGCGCCGCTTCCTCGCGACGCGTTCGCTCGACCAGATTCTCAAGGACCGCAACGAGCTGTCCGAGGCGATTCAGGCCGACATCTCGGGCCCGGCGAAGCAGTTCGGCGTCACCGTGCTCCGCGCCGACGTGAAGGACATCATCTTTCCCGGTCAGCTGCGCGAGCTGATGAACCGGGTCATCGAGACCGAACGGCAGGCCGAGGCGAACCTCATCGCAGCGAAGTCGCGCGCCGAGATCGCCGCCCTCGATGCGCAGTCGCGGGCGCAGGTGGCCAGCGTCGAGGCGAAGACGGCGCTCGAGAACCAGCAGAAGAAGCTCGAGCTCGACCAGGCCTTCGCGGCGCTCATCGAGAAGAACCCTTCGCTGGTGCGCGTGAAGGAGCTCGAGGCCTTCAAGGACATGGGCAAGGCAGCCCAGACCCACTTCTACGTGGGCGTCGACCGCCAGAAGCGGGATGCGTAAGTCACGCGCCGACGACCCACGAAGAGCGAGTCGAGACACCCGCGAGGCCCTGCGCTTCGCGGGTGTTTCATTTTCAGGAGCGCTAAGTCGCTCGCGTGCGTCGCTGGCTTCCGCTCCTCGTTGCGTTCGTGGTGACGCTGCCCTCTCTCGGCGCTGGCTTCTCGCTCGACGACTGGGCGCAGCGCGCGGTGGTGAATGGTCAGCTCACGCACACGACGCGGTATGCGTTGTTCAACTTCGGCGCAGGCGACGCCGAGGCCTTGCGGCCGCTCATCGAGCGCGGCCCCTTCCCGTGGTTCACGTTGCCCGAGCTCAAGCTGCGGTTCCTTCGCCCGCTCTCGTCAGCCCTCATCGTGTTCGACACCGAGGTGTTCGGCAGCACCGCCTGGCCGCAACACCTGCACTCCACACTCTGGTACCTCGCCCTCACCGCCATCGTCTTGATGCTCTACCGACGGCTGACCCCGACCGTCGCAGTGTTCGCTGGCGTGCTCTTCGCCATCGACGACGCGCACGTGATGCCGACCATGTGGCTCGCGAACCGCAACGCCCTCGTCGCGGTGTGCTTCGTGTGGCTCGGGCTGTGGGCGCATGTTCGGTGGCGGGAAGACGGCTGGAAGCCCGGCGTCGTGGTGTCTGCAGTCGCCTTCGCGTTCGGGCTCGCCGCAGGAGAAACGGCCGTCGCTGGGCTGGCCTACGTGCTCGCGTACGAGCTGCTCGCGCGCCCGCAGCCGTGGAGCAGCCGCCTTCGCGCCCTCACGCCCGTCGTGCTCGTGCTGGCGGGCTACGCAGTGCTCTACAAAGTGCTGAACTCGGGCGCGCGCGGCTCGGCGACGTACCTCGACCCGCTGAGTGAGCCGCTCACGTTCCTCACGCTCGCGGTGCCGCGCTTCTTCGCGAACGTCGGCACGCAGGCCTTCGGCGCCCCCGACGTCTATCTCGCGCTCCCCGAGGCGAAGGGCCTGCTCATCGCGTCTGGGGTCGTCGCGGTGCCGGTGGCGCTCCTCGCGTGGCGTCGTTGGGCTCCGACGGACGAGGCCGAACGGCGCACCTCGAGGTGGCTGTTGCTCGGCGCCGCGGGCTCGTTGCTACCCACGCTCGCGACGTTTCCCGCGACGCGGTTGCTCACCGCTGCTTCGCTCGGGCTTGCACCGGTCGTCGCCACGTTGCTGCGCGCCGCGTGGAGAGACACGGGCCTTCGTCGCGGGCTCGGCGTGCTCTGGCTCGGCGGCGCGTTCGTGCTGCAGCCGTTGACCCAATGGCTCGTCATGCCCATCGGCTTCACCACCGTCAGCACGCGCGCCCTCGAGGCCGTGAAGGCGCTCGACGCGAAACCCACCGAGCGCTTCGTCGTGCTCTCGAGCTCTGAGTTCGTTCCCGCCATCTACACGGCGCCGCTCATGGCCGACCTGGGCCTCACCATGCCCCGGACGTGGCACGTCTGGTCGATGGCGCCGTTGCCGGTCGACGTGCGCCGAACGGGAGAGCGGCAAGTCGAGCTGTCGGTCATCGGCGGGCGAATGATCGACTCCGTCTTCGAAGAGAACTTTCGCAACGACAACTTCCCCATCGAGGCAGGCCAGCGGGTCGTCATCGACGCGACGACGGTGACCGTGCTCACGGTCGAAGGCGGCAAGCCCACGAGCGTGCGGTTCGATCTCGACCTGCCCGTCGAGGCCTTCTCGTTCGTCTGGTGGGACGGCGACTCGCTCGCGCGTGTGCAGCTGCCGGCCATCGGAGCGCGCCTGCACTTCCCCCGAACGCAGACGATGTTCGAGCGGCTCATGGTGGGGAAGAAGCCTCCCGTCGACTGATCGTTTCGGAGTCAATCTGAAACGCGCCGGCCCACCCGTCGGGCTGATCATTCACTGCGCCGACACAGGCCTTCGTTTACAGTCCCCGACCCGATGGATGCGCTGGTCTTTCCGAGTGACGAAGCTCTTCAGGTGGCGCTGAAGTCGGGGCTCATTCCGGCCGACGTGCAGCGCGCTCCCGCCTCCATTGGCCGCAACAAGGACGGTGAGGTGTTGGTCGCGCCCGGCCACGCCGTCACCGCCAGGGCCAGGAAGGCGCTGCTCGCCGCAGGCGTGCTCGAGCGCTCGGTGCCCAACCTCGTCGGCAAGGTGTCGTGCTGGGCCGAGGCGCTCAAGCCGAACCGCATCGGCGAGCCCGAAGGCAACCCCGCGCTCGTGCTCTTCACGGTGACAGGCCAGGGCACGCTGCTCGAGCTCGCCGGAGAGCTGCTCCGGCTTGGCTGCGATCGCCAGGAGCTTCGCGCGCTCGACGGCTCGCAAGGGCTGGTCGCGTTGGTGAAGGTCGTCGAAGCGCCGTGGTTCGTGCTGTCTCGTGCGCTCGACCACCTCGATGGGCTGCGCGCCTTCGTGCCGACGCCCGCCGGCCAGGACCGCGTGTGGACCGAGGTCGGCTACGAGCACCCGCTCGACTCGGCCTTCAACGTCGAAGATGACCAGCTGCTCTGCATCACCGGCGAAGGCGCGTGGTGGCGGTTGCCTGTCGGCAACTGGACCGACGTCGACAACCTCGTCGAGGCCGATTCGCTCGCGCCGTTGACGAAGAAGCAGGCCGAGCAGTCGCTGCCGAAGATTCCCGTCACGCTCACGTTGACGCGCGCGGCCCGCTCCGAGGCGCCGACGTTGTTCGTGCTGCGGCCCTCGGCGCACCCGCGTTCGCCGAAGGAGCAGGTCGAGGCGCTCGTGCGTGGCCTGCCCGAAGCGCAGCTCGAGAACGTCTTGTTCGCGGTCTCGGGCGACATGGTCGTGCTGCGGGCGCGGCCCGGCCGGGAGGCGAACACCGGCGCGCTGCCCGGCACGCAGTACGGGCGCGTGGCCGACCTGCAGAACCTCTTCGTGCCCGTCGGCATGACGGTCGAGCCGCCGCTGCGTCGCGATCGTCTGCGCACGTGGCTGGCGGCCGACCCCGATCTCGTCACCTGGCTCGAACCGACCGAGCAGGGCTTCTCGCGGCTGAGCCTCGCCGACGCCGCGTTCCGTCCCCTCGGAGACTGGGTCGAGTACGTCATCGACGGCGCGGCCGACACGCTCGACGCCTGGGTGCGCTCGGCGGTGTTCGAGCTCGAGCCGTTCGTCGCCTCGGAAGAGGCGGCGCCCTCGGGAGCCCGTGAGAAGCGTGAGCCCGATGAAGAGCAGAAGCAGCGCTCACGCCCCAGGGGCCGCACCGAGACGAGGGTCGCGCCGTCGTTG
>JAEUJR010000782.1 GCA_016793585.1 Archangium sp. | reverse complement strand
CGCTCGAGGCCCGCGATCATTCGCAGCGTCGTCGTCTTTCCGCACCCCGACGGCCCGAGGAGCGCGAGCAGTTCATGCTCCTTCACCTCGAGTGACAGCTTCTTCACGACGGCCGTTGCGCCGAACGACTTCTCGATCTCGACCAGCTCCACGGCCGACATCAGCGGGCCTCCGCGCGACGGGTGACGAGGTTCTGCACGATCAACGCTGCGAGCACGATCAACAACAGCGCCGAGGCGATTACCGCCGCCGACGCCGGGTCTGCGTAGCTCTGCAGCTCGAACAGCAGCGTTCCCAGAACGTCGCTGCCAGTGGGAATGAGCAGCACCGACATCGTGAGCTCGCTCACGACCGTGAGGAACGTCAGCAATACCGCTCCGGTCAGCGCGCCGCGCACCTGCGGAAGAATGCCGTCGACGAACGCGCGAACGCGGCCCGCACCGCTCAGCCGTGCCGCTTCACCGAGCGTGGGGTCGGCCTGCGCCAGCGAGTCCGAACTCGATCGAACGCCCAGCGCGAGGTGTTTCACGACGTACGAGAGCAGCAGCAGCCAGAACGTGTTCCCGATCGCGAGCACGAACGCGATCTTCTCGAAGGCGATGAAGCGAAGATCTCTCGAGAACGTGACGAGCAACGCGAGCGCCAGCACCGTGCCCGGAATTGCCGACGGCGCGTCAGCCAACGTCTCGAGCCAACGCTGCTTCGTGAGCGCGATGAGCAGCCCGAAGACTCCAACCAGCACAGCGGCCAGCGCGGCCAGCCCCAGACTGACACCCGCGGCCTCGAGCGTTCGACCCTGCATCACCACCGTCCAATGCTTGAGGGTGAACGACCCCCACTGGCCCCACGTCGGCTGAAGCCCGGTCAGGAACACGGCGCCGAGCGGGAGCAGGATGATCGCCACCGCCATCGTCCACGCTCCGATCGACACCGGCAGCCGCCATCGTCCGAGCGCCACGACCTTCTGCCCGAGACCCTTCCCGCGAGGCAGTCGCACGCGGCCAGACTTCGCGAGCCACGCATTCGCTCCGAGTACGAACACCGCGAGCAGCAGCAGCTCCACACTCAGCACTGCTGCGCGCGAGAGCCCGGTCTCTCCCATCAGCACTTCGCTGTAGATGCGTGTCGTGAGGGTCGGAGCGGGTGGATTCGCCGAGACGCCGAGCAGGTACGGAACACCAAACGACGCCGACGCGAAGACGAACACGAGCGCCGCCCCCGACATCGCCGCAGGCGTGATGAGCGGCAGCGTCACCGACAGAAACGTCTTCGCGGCTGAAGCGCCCGAGAGCCGTGCCGCTTCTTCGAGTGACGGGTCGATTCGCTTCAGCGCCGCGCTCGTCGACAGCACGACCAGCGGAAGCGCCGACGTCCCGAGCACGAACGCGATGCCACCGAGCCCGTAGACGTCGAGATGCCCTTTGCCGATCACCAGCGTGAGCCAGCCCGACTTCGGATTCGCGAGCGCGATCCACCCCATCGTCCAGATGTACGGAGGAATCGCCGACGGCGACGTCACCACCGTCTGCAGCGCGCGCACGCCGGCGATGTTCGATCTCGTCACCAACCACGCGAACGGAAGACCGAACGCGAGCGCGACGAGGCTCGCTCCGAATGAAGAGAGCGCAGTACCCGTGAGCGCACGCATCGCCTCGGGAGAAATCCACAACGAGAGCCACGTCGTCGGGCTGCCGCTCTTCAGCAACAACACGCCTAACGGCAGGAACACCGTCGCGATCAACGCGACTGCGAAGGGCAGGGCGCGCTTCATTTCGAGAACGCCGCGCTGAAGCGGGACTTGAGGGCAGCTCCATCGTTCAGCCCGCGATCGAGCAGCGCCTCGTCGAACGGAGCGCTCTTCGACAACAACCACTCGACGCCCTGGTTCTCACGCGGGCCCGGCTGCCGGGGATCGACCGCGTGCATGTCTCCGAGCTCGCGAATCACCTTCTGCCCCTCGGGAGACAGCACGACGTCGTTAAACGCTCGCGCCGCCGCCGGGTTTCGGCTCGACGACAGAATCGCGACCGGGCCGGGAATCACGACCGCTCCATCGGTCGGCCAGATCTCTTCGACCGGACTTCCACGTGCCTTCGCTGCGAGCACGTTCTCGAGCAACACCACGCCGACCTTCGCTTCACCGCCCTCGACCTTCTGAAGGACCGCCGCGTTTCCACCAGCGACGCGCACCCCGTTCGCCCGCAGCTTGTCGAAGAAGTCAGAGCCGTGCGTTCGCTCCATCGCGACCGCGAACGTGAACGCCGTGCCGCTCGTGAGGGGATCGCCGATGACGACCTCGCCTTTCCACTTCGGGTCGAGCAGCTCGACGAAGCTCGTCGGCGCCTCGGAGCCCGTCTTGTGCACCAGCACCATCGTCGACAGGCGCACCGACTCCCAGTGGCCGTCGGGATCGACGAGCGCGCGTGGCGTGCGAACGCCATTCGGAGAAACGGCGCGCATCAACCGGCCTTCCTTCGCGAGGCGGCGATAGAGGAACGGGTCGCTCGTCATCAGCACGTCGCACGGAGAACCGCCCGCCGCGAGCTCAGCCTCGAGCTTCGTCGCCACCTTCTCGCTGCCGCCCTGAAACCAGCGCACCGTCACCTGGGGCATGCGCTCCTTCAGCAGTGGATCGAACGCATCCATCACGTGCCGGTACATCGACGTGTAGACCCAGAGATCGCCGCGAATGGTGCCGTCGTTGGTGACCGCGACGCTCGACGCCGGAGCTGCGCTCTCGATGCGGCACCCAGCCAGAAGAACGAGCGAGGCCAGCGCGAGACGAAGCATGCGCGGAACCTACCCCTGCGCGGCGGGAGGCTCCCCAGCTTTCTCGTCGATCACCGCCTGCCAGTACTCGCGCCCGTAGTACTGCCGCATCATTCCCAGCTTCACGCCGCCCTTGAACAGCACGAACCCGGGAATGCCGAAGAGCGCGAACCGCCGCGCCAATTCAGGGTGCTCGTACGCGTTGGTCTTCACCACCGTCACGTTCTTCGGCAGCGCGGTGAGCAGCTCGGGCAGATCGCGCGCGAATACTTCACAGTTCGGGCACTGCGGGCCCCAGAAATAGACGACGACCAGGTGCCCGGGCGCAGACGCGATCATCGCGTCGAGGTTCTCAGGCGTGCCCACTACGAGCTGCGTCGATTCCATCGTTCACCCGTGCGCGAGGCGGCCGTTCTCCCGCATCCACTTCAGCTCGTCGTCAGTGAGCGGTCCCTTGTCGAGCGCCTTCAAGTTCTCGTCGAGCTGCTGCTGATTCGACGGGCCCATCAGCACGACATCGACGTTCGGGTTGGAGAGACAGAAGCGGTAGCAGTCTCCCGTGGTCATCGTCGGCCCGGTCCAGCCCCTCGGCGGCGAGAGCAGCTTGCGCCATGACGTCGCCGTGTACGCGACCACCGACGGCTTGCGCTTCTCGAGGTGAGGGAAGATGTCTTTCTCGGCGCCCGGGTGCGCGGCGTTGTACCGGAGCATGAACAGGTCGAGCGGTGAGTCTTCGGCCATCTTCCCGGCGCGCGGGCGATCGTGAATCGACACGCCGATCGAACGCACCTTGCCTTCCTCTTTCAGCTTCACGAGCGCTTCGATCGTGCCGGGCGTCCACGCTGACATCTTGCTGAGCCAGAAGAGCTGGAAGACGTCGATGTAGTCGGTGCCGAAGGTCTTCAGCAGGCTCTCGCAGCCGCGTCGCACCGAGCCGCCGAAAAACGCGAGCGATGGGCCGCCAGCGAGGATGAACTTCTCGCGGTTCGCCTTGAACGCCTGCTTCAGCACCGGCACCGCGTAGCCGGTCTTCAGCTTCTGAAAGAAGAAGTAGGTGATGCCTCGATCGATGGCGGCGCTCAGCCCGTTGGCGTCGAGACCGAAGTTGAGCGCGAGGCCCATGCGGTGCGTTGGCTTCTTCACGGCTCTCAACGTGGTGTGCGCGAAGTCGGTCATGACGTGCCCTCCAACGACGAGACGCGAAGAGCATTCCGCTGACGGGCCCAGGAGGCGAGTTCGAATTCGTCCGCTGCCTGATCGCGCAGGGCCTTCGTCAGCGCGTGCAGATCGTTCGGGCGGGCAGACGGGTCCTTCTCCAGCATCTGCTTGACGGTCGCTTGCAGCGAAGCGGGCAGGGCGTCGAGTGAAGGCGTCGCTTCTCGAATGCGCTCCATCGTCTCGACCGGCGTCGTGCCGTCGAACGGCCGCGCACCAGTGAGCAGCTCGAACAGCAGCACCCCTGCCGAGAACACGTCGCTCGCGCCGGTGAGCGGCTTGCCCGCGACCTGCTCTGGAGACATCGACGCGTACGTTCCTTTGCGAACACCGCCACGTGTCTGCTCCTTCAGCAGCGTCGCCTTCGCGATGCCGAAGTCGCCGAGCTTCACTTCGCCCGCGAGCGAGACGAGCACGTTGGTCGCACAGACGTCACGATGCACGAGCCCGAGTGCACGGCCGCGTTCGTCGGTCGCTTGGTGAAGAAACGCGAGCGCCGTCACGACTTCGGCGATCACCGCGCGCGCGATCGGCTCGGGCACCGGCGCTCCATTCGCCAACGCAGCGAGATCGGCTCCGTCGACCCAGTCGAGCCGAACCCACGGCCGGCCATCGACGGCGCCAAAGTCGTGCGCCTGCACGAGCCCCCGATGCACCAGCTTCGCCTGCAGCCGCGCCTCTTCGAGGAACATGCGCTCCCAGGTGGAATCGCCGACGAACTCTTCACGCAAGAGCTTGAGCGCGATGGTCTTCTCGAAGCCGCTCGCGCCGAACGCGGTCGCCTTGAACACCTCGGCCATGCCGCCGACACCCACCCGCGCGAGCAGCTCGAAGGGGCCGAATCCTGAGGGGAGACGCACGGGTCAACCATACCGCCTGGTGGCCGTCTCGCGGGTCCGCTGGAGTCGGACTACGGTTTCACCTCGATGACGAAGCTGCTCCTTCTCGTGCTCCTCGCCGGTCCTGCGGTCGCAGGGCCGATGATCGTCATCGACCCCGGTCACGGTGGCGCGCAAGACGGAGCGTCATCTCCCGGCGGGCTGCTCGAGAAGAACCTCGCGCTCAGCATCTCGAAGAAACTCAAGGCGAAGCTCGAGGCCGAGCTCGAGGCGAAGGTGAAGCTGACCCGCGAAGGTGACTCGCGGCTGCACCTCGACGAGCGCGTGATGTTCGCGAACCGGCAGCGCCCCGATCTCTTCGTCTCGATTCACGCCAACTCGATGCCGACCGCGACGCAGCGCCGCGTGAACGAGGGCATCGAGACGTACTTCCTCTCGGCCGCGGCCAGCGGTGACGACGCCAAGAAGGTCGCCGCGCGAGAGAACGCTGAAGCCCGCCAGCAAGCAAAAGCGGCCACCAGCGACACGCTCGCGTTCATTCTCGCCGACCTGCAGAAGGCCGAGACCCACCACGACTCGTCACGGCTCGCGTACTCGGTGCATGAGTCGTTGATCGCGGGAACGCAGGCGCAGGATCGCGGGGTTCAGCAGGCTCCGTTCTACGTGCTCATGGGCCTCGAAGCGCCCGCGGTGCTGATCGAGGTCGGGTTCGTGTCGCACCCCCGCGAGGGCGACCGGCTCGCCGACGCGAAGTACCAGCAGCAGATCGCCGACAGCATCGCGGCGAGATCG
>JAEUJR010000780.1 GCA_016793585.1 Archangium sp. | reverse complement strand
CGTTGGTCGTGCTGCGAGACGTCGAGGGCCTCAGTTATGACGAGATCATGGAGATCACGGAGTTGCCCGAAGGCACCGTGAAGAGCCGCCTGCACCGGGCTCGAGAGAAGCTGGCTGGAATCCTGGCGAAGCTTGAATCTGCCTTCGCCGATCGAGGAGAGTGACGTCGTGCAGCGAGAACTGACCAAAGCCGAAGTCGAGCGGCTCTTCGTGGGAGCGGTCGATGACTCCCTCGACTCGAGCGACGCCGAGACGTTCCGGCAGGTGTTGGCGGGCGACGCCGACCTGAAGCTGCAATTCGAGAAGTACACGGGCGCGGTGAAGGCGCTGAAGGAGCTGCCGCGCGAGAAGGCTCCGCCGGCGCTCGCCTCGATGATTCTGCGCCGCACCAAGCGTCGCCGTTCGATGTTCCGTTCGATGGCCGAGCACGAAGCGAGCTACCGCGTGCCCGTCGAGGTGATCGTTCCGTTGCTGCTGGCTGCCGTGGTCGCCGCGTTCCTGCTGCTGGCTGCCCGGTAATTCCGCTTGCGCCCCTCGGGCGGCTCGTGAAAAGCCGCCCGCATGTCGGATGAGAGCGAAGTCGAGAAGAAGCTTCGGGAAGAGCGCCACCAGAAGGGCCTGAAGCTCAACGAGCTGGGCATCAACCCCTACGGCAACGGCTTCAAGCCCGAGCACCTCGCGGGTGAGATTCACGCGAAGCACGCGAACGACACTGCCGAGCAGCTCGACGCTGCCAAGCCCGGCTACTCCATCGCGGGCCGCGTCGTCTCGGTGCGCGACTTCGGCAAGGCCGGCTTCATCATGGTGCAGGACCGCACTGGCGCGCTCCAGGTGCACGTGAAGAAGGACGTGCTCGGCGACGCGTTCGCCCTCTATCGCCTGCTCGACGTCGGCGACTTCGTGTTCGTGAAGGGCACTGCGTTTCGCTCGAAGACCGGAGAGCTCACGCTGGCCGCCACCGAGTACCGGCCGCTGACGAAGACGCTGCGCGCCCCTCCCGGAAAGTTCAGCGCCGAGATCAAGCTGACGCCCGAGCAGACCGAGCGCGTGAAGACCGCCGTCGCAGCCGTCACTGCCGCGACCGACGCCGAGACCGACCCGGTGAAGCGCCAGAAGCTCTCTGACGACACCGTGGCCGCGCAACAGGCACTCATGAAGGACGACCCCGTCGCGGCGAAGGCGATTCCACAAGCCGTCGCGAAGGCGTGGGCCGAGAAGCAAGCGCTGCACGACACCGAAGAGCGGTACCGCCGCCGCTACGTCGATCTGCTCTCGAACCAGGCGGTGCGAGAGACGTTCATCAAGCGCACGAAGCTGGTTCAGTTCATTCGCAACTTCCTCGATGCGCGTGGCTACCTCGAGGTCGAGACGCCGATGATGCACCCGCTCGTCTCTGGAGCGGCCGCGCGGCCCTTCGTCACGCACCACAACGTGTACGACGTGCCGTTGTACATGCGCATCGCGCCCGAGCTGTACCTCAAGCGCCTCGTCGTCGGCGGCTTCGACCGCGTCTACGAGATCAACCGCAACTTCCGGAACGAGGGCGTGTCGACGCGTCACAACCCCGAGTTCACGATGCTCGAGTTCTACGAGGCGTACGCGACGTACCACGACCTCATGGACCTCACGGAGGAGATGATCTCCGCCGCGGCCGAGCACGTCACCGGCTCGGCGCAGGTGAAGTACGGCGACCACGTGATCAACTTCGCGAAGGGCTGGCCGCGCATTCCGATGCGCCAGTCGATCCTCGATCGCGTGAAGGACCTGAAGGCAGAGGACTTCGCGAACGTCGAGAAGCTGCGCGCGGTGGCGATGCGCAAGGCCGAGAGCGCTGCTGACAAGGCCGCGGTGTCGACGATGAACGTTGGCGAAGCGACGGCGTTGCTGTTCGAGCAGTACGTCGAGCACGAGCTGATCAACCCGACCTTCATCACCGAGTTCCCCGTCGAGAACAGTCCGCTCGCGCGCCGCAACGACGCGAACCCGGCCATCACCGATCGCTTCGAGCTCTTCTGCATGGGCCGCGAGATCGCCAACGCGTTCTCCGAGCTCAACGACCCCATCGATCAGGAGCAGCGCTTCAAGGCGCAGGTCGACGCCAAGAGCCGCGGCCAGCAGGAGACGATGGACTACGACGCCGACTACATCCGCGCGCTCGAGCACGGCATGCCGCCGACGGCAGGCGAAGGCATCGGAATTGATCGCCTCTGCATGTTGTTGACCGACGCGCAGTCGATTCGCGACGTCATTCTCTTCCCGTTGCTCAGGCCGCAGACCTCGAAGTGAAGAAGGCTCAACTCACCGCCATCGGGGCCGTGCTGGCGCTCGCCGGCATGGTGGCGTTCGTCTACGCGTTCGCCATCTCGGGTGTGTTGGGGCCCGTGCTCGGTGAGGTCTCGACCGTCGGCATCGGGTTCGGCCCGTTCCTCGGGCTTCTCGGCGGAGCCGCCTCGACGTTGATGCACGAGTCGCAGCGCGTGACGTACGCGCTCATGGTGGTGCCGGCCGAGGTCGCCTCGGCGCAGAAGGTCGTCGGGCTCGGCGTCGCGCTGTGGGTCGGCGGTTGGGTCGCGCTGGCGAAGTCGCTCCAGCCCGATGACGCAGTGGCGGTCGTCGATTCGCCTGCCAAGGGCAAGCCGCTCTTCCCCCGCCTCGCCAACTCGCGCGACTTCCACTGGGGCACGCTCGCGGCGTACGGCTTCGGCCTGTTGTTCTCCGAGCTCGTCTTCGTCGGCGTCTATCTGGCGCTCGTGGGCAAGTCGTCGGGCACTGGCTCGGTCACGGGCGGTCTGGCCCCGGTGTACGCGTTTCTCTGGGCGTTCATCGTCGCGCTGCTCGCCTCGTTCTCGTCGGGCTTCCTCGGCGCGGCCAACGCGAAGCGCCTGTCGATTCCCGAGCTGACCATCGCGATCATCTACTTCGGCATTCCGGTGCCGTTGTTCATGACGCTCATGCACCACGTCGGTTGGCTGATGATCAACATCGGCTACCGGCTGCGCGAGCTGGTCTATCTCTCGTCTCTGCTCGGCGAGACCCGGCCCGAGCTCGGCTACTGGCTGGTCACCGCGGCGGTGGCGCTGTTCGCCTTCATCGGCATCAACCTGGGCTTCGTCGCGACGGCGTCGGGCAAGTTCGA
>JAEUJR010000735.1 GCA_016793585.1 Archangium sp. | reverse complement strand
GTGAAGGGCCTCGAGCTGGGCGCCGACGACTATGTCGTGAAGCCCTTCTCGGTGAAGGAGCTGATGCTCCGCATCAAGAACGTGCTGCGCCGCGACGGCAACGAGCCGAAGGCGGTCTCGACCAACGGCAAGCTCACCGCGCCCGACATCGTGCTCGACATCGAGCGGCACGAGGTGACGGTGAAGGGCAAGGCGGTGGTGCTGACCGCCCTCGAGTTCCGCCTGCTCAAGACGTTCCTCGAGCGGCCGGGCCGCGTACAGACCCGCGAGACGCTGCTGTCAGACGTCTGGGGCATCGACGCCGAGATCACCACCCGCACCGTCGACACGCACATCAAGCGCCTGCGCGAGAAGCTGGGGCCGTCGGGCGACATCATCGAGACGATTCGTGGCGTCGGGTACAAGCTGACGGCGCCCGAGTAGCAGCACCGGCACCGCGACGTTGCGGGAGCGTCACCGAACACCGCTATGACCCGGCGAATGACGACCCGAGTGGCCTCGAGAACCGACGCAGTCGCAGTGGGCGATGTGAAGGAGATGGCACGCGCCCTCGCCGTGCTTCGCGCCGTGATCGACGGCATGGCCGAAGGCGTGTGGGTCACCAGCGAAGACGGCACCGTCGTCGAGCACAACAACGCGCTCAAGGAGCTGCTGTTCTCGGGCACCGCCATCGTCGGCCATCGCGTCGGTGAGGTCGTCTCGAGTCAGGAGCTGCAGCAGGCCGTCGAGCGCGCCTGCAAAGAGAACGTGTCGAGCCGGCTCGAGCTGCAGCTCGAGGGGGTTCGGCCCCGCGTCGTCTCGGTGCACGTCGCGCCACTCGGGCACGATCTGTCGGGCAGCAGCGCCGTCTTCTTCGACGTCACCGAGCTGCGGCGCCTCGAGAAGGTTCGAAAAGACTTCGTCGCCAACGTGAGCCACGAGCTGCGCACGCCGGTCACGGCCATTCGAGGCTATGCCGAGACGCTGCTGAGCGGCGCCCTGCAGGATCCGGTGGCCGCGCCGAAGATGGTCGACATCATTCACCGGCAGTCCGAGCGGCTCTCGGAGCTGGTCGAAGACCTGCTCGAGCTCTCGCGGCTTGAATCCAGAGAGCTGCAGCTGGCCGAGAAGCCGATCAACGTCGCGATGGCCGCGCAGCGCGCATCGGAAGCCGTGCGCCCCAAGGCCCGGGCGCGAAACACCGCCATCGAGCTCGAGGTGGCGCCCGACCTGTTCGTGCTCGCCGACCCGCGCGGCATCGAACAGGTGGTGCTCAACCTGCTCGACAACGCCGTGAAGTACACGCCGCCGAACGGCCACATCTGGGTCTCGGCGACGCGCCAGGGCACGCAGATCGAGCTGCGCGTGAAAGACGACGGCCCCGGCATCGAGGCGCGTCACCTGCCCCGCCTCTTCGAGCGCTTCTATCGCGTCGACAAGGGCCGCAGCCGCGACATGGGTGGCACGGGTCTGGGCCTGTCGATCGTGAAGCACCTCGCCACCGCCATGAAGGGCGACGTGCGCGTCGAGAGCGCCCCCGGGCAGGGCAGCACCTTCTTCATCACCCTGCCCGTCGCCGCGCCTGACGCTGGGAATCCGACGACCTCAGGCTAGAGTGCCGAGCTGCATGCGCGTCGCGGTGCTGGCCGACATTCACGGAAACCTGCCGGCCTGCGAAGCGGTGCTCGACGACATCAAGCGTCAGAGCCCGGACGCGATCATCGCAGCGGGCGATCTCTGCCTGCGCGGCGCGTGGCCCAGAGAGACCTACGACCTGCTCCACGACGCCTGTGACGATCTGCTCATGGGCAACACCGACTGCTACGTCTCGGGCAACTACCTCTCGGGCGCCTACCGCGAGAAGGAGCACTGGAAGACCGAGCTCCTCGAGTGGACTCGTGATCAGCTCGGCGCCGAGAAGACGGCGAAGCTCGGGCAGCTCGCGTTCTCGCGCCGCTACTCGCCCCGCAAAGGGCAAGACCTGTTCGTCTGCCACGCCAACCCGCGAAACCTCGAAGACTCGCTCGAGCCGACGCTCGACGATCACACGCTGCGCCGCCTGCTCGGCCACCTCGACGCGGCCGCGCTCGCCTTCGGGCACCTGCACTTCCCCTATCGCCGTCGCCTCGGGCGCATGGTGATCGCCGACGTCGCGTCGGCCGGTATTCCGCGTGACGGCGATCTGCGCCCGGCATGGGGCCTCTTCACGTGGACGCCTCGCGGCTGGCGCGTGCAGATTCGTCGCGTTCGTTACGCCGTTCGCCGCGCGACCTCGGGGCTGCAGGAGCGCAAGGTGCCAGGCGCGTCGCTGCTCATTCACAAGATGCTCGAGTGCCGCTATCGCCACCACGAGCTGATGGCCCAGGCCGCGCGCCGGCACTCGGGACTGCCGCCGTACCTGAAGCCGCCTCCCGGAGCGCCGTCGACCTTCAAGCCGCTCGGCCACCCCGCGCCCGTGCTGCCGCCGCCGCCGGGCATCGAGGCGCCCGCCCCCGGCCAGTCCACCCAGGTCGACGAGGCCGCCGACGAGGTGCTGGCGAAGCTGAAGCTGCCCGAGCCGACCGACGTGCCCGTCGAGACCGAAGCGTCGAGCGCCGAGCACAGCGACCCGATGGATCTGCCAGCTGACGACGGTCATGACGAGCCCGTCGAGACGCCCGACTCCGAACCCGACACGGGCACCTGAGCGGGCCGTCACAGAGCCGAGACGCGGCGTCATCACCTTGTCACTCTGGCGACATGGGAGCGTCGACCCCACGGCCTATGTCGCGCCCATGCCAACGATTCTGATCGTCGACGACGAAGCCGACCTCGCCAGCCTCGTGGAGTTCAACCTGAAGCAGGCCGGGTTCGACACCGCGGTGGCGCTCACCGGCGAGCACGCGTTGCAGCTCGCGGCCCGGGTGAAGCCCGATCTCGTGCTGCTCGATCTCATGCTGCCCGACATCTCGGGGCGCGACGTCTGCCGCCGCCTGCGCGCCACGCCACAGACGCGCGAGGTGCCGATCGTGATGCTGACGGCGCGCGGAGAAGAGGCCGATCGGGTGCAGGGCTTCGAGGTCGGCGCTGACGACTACGTCACCAAGCCCTTCAGCCCCCGCGAGCTGGTGCTGCGCGTGAAGGCGATTCTGCGCCGCGTTGGTGGCGCCGAGCCGGGCGAGAAGCTGACGCTCGGAGGCCTCACGCTCGACCTCGGGGCCCACCGCGCCTTCGTGGCAGGCGACGAGATCGAGCTGACGGCCCTCGAGTTCAAGCTGCTGCACCACCTCATCTCCCGGCCCGGCCGCGTGCAGACCCGCGAGCAGCTGCTGTCAGACGTGTGGGGCATTTCGAGCCCGCTCGAGACGCGCACCGTCGACACCCACGTGATGCGCCTGCGCGACAAGCTCGGCGCCTGCCGCGAGATGGTCGAGACCGTGCGGGGCGTCGGCTACCGCATGAGTGAGCCAACGGCGGGCTCGGCGCACGCCTGAGTCAGCGCCCGCCGCTGACGACGAGGGCCCGGCCGAACACCTCACGGAACAGCGCGGTCTCGTGCTCGACGTCCCACAGCTCGAGATCGATCGCCTGCTTCGACTTCGCCTTGAGCCACACCGTTCGGCCACGAGAGGCGAGCACGAGCTTCTGCACGGGCTGGTGATGGCTGCGATCGAGCGAGTCGGCCACGCGGAGCAGCGTCGCGCACTTGCGCACGATGCGGGCCTCGGTGGCCGAGAACGGCGTCATGAGCTCGTGCGACAGGTCGGGGTTACTGCGCCGGTGAAACCGGGCGATCGTCGCCACCATGAGGCGCTCGCGATCGGTGAGCCCCGGCAGATCGACGTTCGAGATCAGGTAGTAGGCGTGTTTGTGGTGGCGCTGGTAGTTCACCGCGTGCCCGACGTCGTGCAACAGCGCCGCCGTCTCGAGCCAGGGTCGCGCCGCTGCAGGCAGCTTGTGCACCGCCGCGAGCGAGTCGAACAACGTCATCGCCAGCTTCGCGACCTGCCGGCCGTGGGCCTCCGAGAACCCGAAGCGGCGCCCCACCAGCACCGCCGCATCGGAGAGCGAGTGGTCGGCGACCTGCTCCTTCTGCTTGCGCACGAGATCGACGAGCACGCCTTCGCGCAGGCCACGATCGACCGCGGTGACGGTCTCGACCTTCAGGTGCTTCATCACCGACTCGAGAATCACCGCGCCCGCGGTCACGATGTCGGCGCGCCGCGGATCGAAACGTTTGCGGCGCTTCTCGAGATCCATGTCGGCCAGCGCCTCGACGGTGCGTGAGACCTCGAGCAGGGTGGCGTGCCCGACGCCCTCGGAGCGCGCGAAGGCGACGATGGCGCCGATGGTTCCGCTCGAGCCCAGCGCCGACTTCGGCAGCCCCGAGATGCCCTGCGGAATGCGCTCCTCCATCAGCTCGCGCACGAACGACCGCATCAACGTCAGCTGTCGCTTCGGCACCTCGCCCCGAACGTCGAAGAGCTCGGTCAGGCGCACCGCTCCGATGTCGAGGCTCCACAGCTCTTTGGGCAGCTCGCCCTGCGCCAAGATGACCTCGGTGCTGCCGCCGCCGATGTCGATGCACAACGAGCGGTGGCTCGGCGCCTTCCCGGCGAGCACGCCCAGGCAGATGAGCCGCGCCTCTTCGCGCCCCGACACCACCTCGAGCGTCAGGCCGGCTTCCCGCTTCACGCGGCGAACGATCTCTTCACGGTTCTTCGCTTCACGCAGCGCGCTGGTCGCGACGGCCCGAACCCGCGCGCCGTGGCGTTTGCAGACCGAAGCGTAACGACGCAGCGTCGACACCAGCCGGCCCGCTACGTCTTTCGCGATCACTCCGGTCTTGAACAACCCTTCGCCCGGCCGCACCGGGTCTCGCTCGGTGTGCAGCGTCTCGAGCGAACCGTCGGGAAACGCCGTCGCGATCTCGAGCCGAACCGCGTTGGTGCCGACATCGATGGCGGCCAACACTTCACCGCCTGCATCAGGGAGTCGTCGTCGAGACATGTGGCCCGGCCACCGTAGTCAAGCGCTGGAACAACTCCATGCTTTCGCGCCTGTCACAACCGTGTGCCACCCTTGCGCCGAGGGGAGCCCGTGCCAAAACAGGCGTCACGAGGAGCGTTCCCATGGTCGACCCTTCCGACCGGCACCTGTTCATCAACCGAGAGCTGTCGTGGCTGGCGTTCAACGATCGGGTGCTCGCCGAGGCGCGCAACGCGTCGCTGCCCATTCACGAGCGCATCAAGTTCCTCTCGATCGTCTCGAGCAACCTCGACGAGTTCTTCATGGTGCGCGTGGCCGGCCTCAAGCACCAGGCCAGCGGTGGCATCGCCGAGCTTCCCGCCGACGGCATGCTGCCGCAGGAGCAGCTGGCGGCGATCTCCGAGCGGGCGCACGTGATGGTCACCGAGCAGTACCGCCTCTGGTCGAAAGAGCTCGTGCCGCTCCTCTCTGCCAACGGCCTGCACATTCTGACGCGCGAGAACCTCACCGCCGAGCAGAAGAACGCGGCGCGCCAGGCGTTTCAGACGCAGGTCTTTCCCGCGCTCACGCCGCTCGCCGTCGACCCGGGCCACCCGTTTCCCCACCTGCGCAACAAGTCACTCAACATCGCCATGGTGGTGCGCCGGGGCGATCGCCGCCGCAAGAAAGACGCGACCGAGTCGTCGATGGCCGTGGTGCAGGTGCCCTCGGTGCTCCCACGCCTCGTCAGCATGCCGGCGACGAACGGCACCGCGTTTCTGCTGCTCGAAGAGCTGATCTCGATGCACGCGTCCGATCTGTTCCCCGGGTTCGCGGTCGAACAGTCGTGCGCGTTTCGCGTGACCCGCAACTGGGACATCGACGTCGACGAAGAAGAGTCGATCGACCTGCTCGCCTCGATTCAGCAGGAGCTTCGCCGCCGCGATCGTGGCGCTGCCGTGCGGCTCGAGGTCGACAACGCTGCCACGCCCGCCATCGAGGCGATGTTGACCTCGGCGCTCAAGCTCTCGACGTCGGACGTGTATCGCGTCGAAGGGCCGCTCCAGGTGTCGGATCTCACGGCCGTGAGCGACGTCGACCAGCGCCCTGAGAATCGCGTCGAGTCGTTCGTTCCCTCGCAACCGGCGTTCATGAAGGAAGAGTCGATCTTCGGCGCCATCGCGCAGAAAGATCTGCTCGTTCATCACCCGTACGAGTCGTTCGACCCCGTGGTGCGGCTGCTCGAAGAGGCCGCCGACGACCCGAACGTGCTGGCCATCAAGCAGACGCTGTACCGAACGACGGGAGACAGCCCCATTGGCCGCTCGCTCGTGCGCGCCTCGGAGAACGGCAAACAGGTCGCCGTGCTGGTCGAGCT
>JAEUJR010000649.1 GCA_016793585.1 Archangium sp. | reverse complement strand
CTCGAAGGCAAGAAGGGCTGGCCCCGCCTCAAGCCGCCGTTCCCCGCGGTCGTCGGCCTCTTCGGCTGCCCCACGGTGGTGAACAACGTCGAGACCATCGCCGCGCTGCCCCGCATCTTCGAGAAGGGCGCCGACTGGTTCGCGAAGCTCGGTGCGGCGAAGTCGGGTGGCACGCGCCTCGTCACGCTGTCGGGTTCGGTCATTCGCCCGGGCACGTACGAAGTGTCGATGGACACCTCGATGCGCGAGCTCATCTACGACAAGGAGTACGGCCAGGGCCTGCCCGAAGGCCGCAACGTCAAGGCCGTCATTCCCGGAGGCAGCTCGGCGCCGGTGCTCACGCCCGACGAGCTCGACGTGAAGCTCGAGTTCGACGCCTTCAAGCCGCTCAACTCCATGGCCGGCTCGGGCGGCGTCATCGTCATCGACGACGCGACCTGCGCGGTGCGCAGCATCTGGCGCGTGGCGCGGTTCTACGCCGAAGAGTCGTGTGGCCAGTGCACGCCCTGCCGTGAAGGCCAGCCGTGGATGGCGCGCCTCATTCGAAAGATCGAAGAAGGCCGCGGCGAGATGAGCGACCTCGACACGCTCATGAACGTCGCCCAGGCCATCGCGCCGTGGCCGCCCATCGGGCTCGGCAACACCATCTGCGCCCTCGGCGACGCCGGAGCCCTGCCCGTGCAGTCGTTCGTGCAGAAGTTCCGCAAAGAGTTCGAGGAGCACATCACCCGCAAGGGCTGCCCGTACGGTGAGAAGCCGTGGGGCGCGTACGGAGAGTTCCAGTGAACGCCGAGCAGCTGCTGTTCATTTTTTTCTCCATCGGCACCATCGTCTCGGCGGCGAGCGTCATCTTCGTGCGCAACCCCGTCGCGAGCGCGATGTCGCTGGTCGCGAGCTTCTTCTTCCTCGCCGGCATCTACGTGCTGCTCTGGGCGCACACCATCGCGGTGCTCCAGATCCTCGTCTACGCGGGCGCCATCATGGTGCTCTTCCTCTTCGTCATCATGCTGCTGTCGCTGACCGACACGGGGCCCATCGCGCAGCTGTCGCCGTCACGCATCGCGGGAGCCATCGCCACGGTCGCGCTGCTGGCCGCGCTCGTGTCGGTGTTCAAGAAGCTGCCCTCGAGCGACACCATCGCGTGGGCGAGCGACGCGGGCCGCGTGGCTACCTTCGGCACGCTCAAGCAGCTGGGCGCGGTCATGTACACGCAGTGGTTGTTCCCCTTCGAAGCGGTCTCGCTGCTGCTGCTCGTCGCCATCGTCGGCGCCGTGGTGGTCGCGAAGTCGCGCATCTGACCTGGAGACACGACCATGAACTTCACCGTCGTTCCCACGGCCAACTACCTCATCCTCGCGGCGGCGCTGTTCTGCCTCGGCATGCTCGGCGTGCTCATTCGCCGCAACGCGCTCGTCGTCTTCATGTGCATCGAGCTCATGCTGAACGCGGCGAACCTCACGTTCCTCGCGTTCGCGCGTGAGCGTGGCGACACCGTCGGCCACATCAGCCCGTTCTTCATCATCGCCGTCGCTGCGGCCGAAGCCGCCGTCGGCCTCGCCATCATCATCTCGGTCTTCCGCAACCGAGGCACCGTCAACATCGAAGAGATTCAGTCCATGAAGCACTGACGGGAACCGGACAAACGCCATGCAGAAACTCGTCGAGTTCTTTCAGACCGCTCCGGTCGACCCCCAGCAGGCGGGCCAGCTGTTGTGGCTCATCATCTTGCTGCCCCTCATCGGCGCCTTCGTCACGGGTGTGTTCGGCAAGGTGCTCGGCCGCGCCAACACGCACCTCATCGCCGTCGGCGCGGTGTTCGGCAGCTTCCTGCTGTCGCTCATCGTCTTCTGGACCATCAACGACTACCGCGCGATGGCGACCACGCCGTTCGGCAGCGTGAACTATGCGGTCGGCGCCGACTTCGGCACGTGGTTCTCGGCCGGCAGCTTCAAGGTGACGTTCGGCTTGTTCGCCGACCACCTGTCGGGCTCGATGCTGCTCGTCATCACCGGCGTCGGCTTCCTCATTCACTTGTACTCGACCGAGTACATGTCTCACGACGACGGCTACTGGCGCTTCTTCGCGTACCTGAACCTGTTCGTCGCCGCGATGCTCACGCTGGTGCTGGGCGACTCGTTGCCGCTGCTCTTCGTCGGCTGGGAAGGCGTCGGCATGTGCAGCTACCTGCTGATCGGCTTCTGGTACACCGACCCCGCGAAGGCGTTCGCGGGCCGCAAGGCGTTCATCACCAACCGCATCGGTGACTTCGGGTTCCTCGTTGGCAGCTTCATCATGGTGCTGGCGCTCGAGGCGGCCATCAAGATGCCGTCAGACGTCTCGTCGAAGCTCGGTCGCCCGGGCCTCGAGGGCAGCTCGGTGCTCGCGCGCCTCTCTGACGGCGCGAAGCAGAAGGGCCCGCTGTCGGTCTCGGTGCTGGAAGAGGGCTCGAAGGTCTTCGCCAGCCTGCTCGACGACAAGATTCCGTCGGGGCCGCTCGAGGGCATGACGTTCGGCCGTGTGCTGACGATTGCCCTGCTGCTGTTCCTGCTCGGAGCAGCGGGTAAGTCTGCGCAGATTCCGCTCTACGTCTGGCTGCCTGACGCCATGGCCGGCCCGACGCCCGTCTCGGCGCTCATTCACGCCGCGACGATGGTCACCTCGGGCATCTACCTGTTCTGCCGCATCTCGTGGCTGGCGGTGCTGTCTCCGACGGCCATGGCGACCATCGCGCTCATCGGCGGAGCCACCGCCCTCGTCGCCGCCCTCATCGCCTTCAGCCAGAAGGGCCTCAAGAAGGTGCTGGCGTACTCGACGGTCTCGCAGCTGGGCCTCATGTTCCTCGGCATCGGCGCGGGCGCCTTCTGGGCGGCTTTCCTGCACGTCGTGACGCACGCGTTCTTCAAGGCCTGCCTCTTCCTGGGCGCGGGTAGCGTGATGCACGGCAACGGTGACGAAGAAGACATCACCAAGCTGGGCAACCTGCGCAAAGAGATGCCGACGACGTGGGCCACCTTCCTCGTGGCGACGCTGGCCATCACCGGCATCTTCCCGCTCTCAGGCTTCTTCTCGAAGGACGCCATTCTGCACGCGGCGCACACCAACTCGATTCCGCAGGTCGAGTGGGCGCTGCACGTGGCCTACGTGCTCGGCGTCATCACCGCGGGTTGCACGGCCTTCTACATGATGCGCATGTACTTCGTGGCCTTCGAGTACCCGCGCTCGAAGGAGGCGAAGACGCCGCACGCGCACGAGTCGAGCTGGCACATGACGCTGCCGCTGGTGGTGCTCGCGGTGTTGTCGGTGGTCGCGCTGGTGCACGGCCTGCCCATCATGAAGCCCGAGGGCCGCAACTCGATTCAGACGTTGATGGAGAACTTCCTCGACCCCGTCTTCCGCACCACGCAGGAGAACCTCGCGAAGCGGCAGTTCGTCGTCATTCCCGCCGAGGAGCACGTGCCCTGGGGTGCGTACATTCAGGCGTGGGTCATCGCCATCACGGGCGGCGGCCTCGCGTTCTTCCTCTACATGCGCGTGTTCCCGTCGCGTGCCGGCCAGCCGCTCAACCCGACGCTCGACGCCGTGCGCCGCTTCTCGTTCAACAAGTTCTACGTCGACGAGCTGTACCAGCTGCTCGTCATTCGCCCCATCGGCGTGGTGTCGCGCGTGCTGTGGCGGGTGGTCGACTCGATTCTCATCGACGGCGTCGCCGTGCGTGGCACCGCTTGGGTGACGCAGCGCACGGGCGCCGTGCTGCGCTACCTGCAGACGGGTGACGCGCAGGCCTACGCCGCCATCATGGCGCTCGGCCTCGCCGGCGCCCTCGTGTGGATTCTTCAGAGGTACGTCCCGTGAACAGCATCTACGACTCCCGCATGCTGAACCTCGTCATCTTCTCGCCCCTGCTGGTGGCGGCGTTGGTGATGTTCATGCCGAAGACCGAGAAGGCGCAGATTCGCGGCGTGACCCTGATGGGCATGCTGCTCAACCTGCTCACCTGCCTCTGGGCGTGGACGCGCTTCCTCCCGAAGAGCCCGGTCGAGTTCCAGATGGAGTACCGGCTCGGGTGGATCGACGAGCTCGGCCTCAGCTACCACATCGGTGTCGACGGTCTGGCGATGACGCTGGTGATGCTGACCGGCGTGCTCGGGCCCCTCGTGGTGCTCGCCTGCTGGACGTTCATCGACGAGCGCGTGAAGGAGTTCCACCTGGCGCTGCTGGTGCTGCAGACGGCGCTGCTCGGCGCGGTGTGCTCGCTCGACGTGCTGCTCTTCTACGTCTTCTTCGAGGCGATGCTGATTCCGATGTACCTGCTCATCGGCGTGTGGGGCTCGGAAGAGCGCCAGATGGCTGCGACGAAGTTCTTCCTCTACACGCTCGTCGGCTCGCTGCTCATGCTGGTGGCGTTGCTGGGCGTGTACTTCATCGCCGCTCCGGCCGGTCAGCGCAGCTTCGACTACGCGACGCTCTACAACGGCCTCATGTCGCTCAACCGCGAGGTGGCGGCCTGCACCGCGGCGGGTGACTGCAACAACATCTCGGCTGGGGCGCATGCGCTCTACCGCTGGGGCCCGCTGATGTTCATCGCGTTCTCCATCGCGTTCGCCATCAAGGTGCCGATGTTCCCCGTGCACACGTGGTTGCCCGACGCGCACGTGCAGGCGCCGGTGGCCGGCTCGATGATTCTCGCCGGCGTGATGCTGAAGATGGGCACCTTCGGCTTCTGGCGCTTCGCGGTGCCGCTCTTCCCCGTGGCCGCGCGGCAGTACCAGCTGCCCATCAGCATTCTGGCCGTCATCGGCATCGTCTACGGCGCGCTGATGTGCCTCGCCCAGAAAGACATCAAGAAGCTCATCGCGTACTCGTCGGTCAGCCACCTCGGCTACTGCATGCTGGGCATGTTCGCCTTCACGGGCGAAGGCGCCACCGGCAGCGCGTACCAGATGCTGAACCACGGCGTGTCGACGGGAGCGCTCTTCCTCCTCTTCGGCTTCCTCTACGAGCGCCGCCACGCGCGCCTCATGGCCGACTATGGCGGCATCGCGAAGGTGATGCCCATCTTCACCGCCTTCTTCCTCGTGGTGACGTTCTCGAGCATCGCGGTGCCTGGCACCAACGGCTTCGTGGGTGAGTTCCTCGTGCTGCTCGGCACCTTCAAGTCGAACCTGCCGATGGTCATCGGCGTGCTGGCCACGACCTGCGTCATCCTCGGCGCGGCCTACATGCTGTGGATGGTGCAGAAGGTCTTCTTCGGCACGGTCACGCACCAGGAGAACCTGGGCCTGAAGGACCTGAACCGCCGTGAAATCATCGCGGCGATTCCGCTGCTCGCGCTCATCGCCATCATGGGCCTTCGCCCGCAGCCGTTCCTCGACATGCTGAACCCGTCGACCGAGCGCTTCCTCGCCCGCGCGCAGTACGCGTCGGGCAAGCTCGACGCGACGACCGAAGACTCGAAGGTGCGCGTGATGGTGCGTCAGCTGCCGGCGAAGGTGGCCGTCGCCGACGCCGCGCCTGCGCAGCCTCCGATGCCGCGCTTCCTGCCCACCGGCCGGCTGGTGCCCGCCGCTGCGGCGCTCAATCCGACTCCCTGACCTGGTGACCCTACCGTGCTGAACACGCCCAACTTTGCGATGTCGGAGTTCATGGCGGTGGTGCCCGCGGCCGTTCTGGTCGTCGGCGCCATCGTGCTCATGCTCTCGGAGGTGTTCCTCTCGGCCGCCAACCGAACGTACATGGCCATCATCGGGCTGCTCGCCTCGGCGGTCGCGGGAGCCTTCGCGCTCTCGAACGCGTTCGAGCCTGCGCGCATGGTGCTGCAGGGCTACGCGGTGCTCGACCCGTTCTCGAGCTTCCTCACGGTGATGGTGTGCATCGGCACGGGCCTGGCGTGTCTGCTGGCCTCGGGCTTCCTGAAGCACCGCAACGCCGAGCGCGGTGAGTTCTACGCGCTGATGCTCTTCGCGGCCGCGGGCATGAGCCTGCTCGCGCTGTCGAACGAGTTCATCACCCTGTTCGTGAACCTCGAGGTGCTCTCGGTCGCCACCTACGCGCTCACCGCGTTCCTGCGTCGTGGCCCGCGCCCCGCAGAGGCCGGCTTCAAGTACTTCATTCTCGGTGCGTTCGCGGCGGCGCTGCTGCTGTACGGAGCGGCGCTGCTGTACGGCGCCACGGGAACGACGCGGCTGTCAGACCTCGCGACCGTACTCCCCGGCGTGATGGCGACCAGGTCGGGGCTCGTCTACGCGGGCTTCGGCTTCGTGCTCGCGGGCTTCGCCTTCAAGGTCGCCGCCGTTCCGTTCCACATGTGGACGCCCGATGTGTACGAAGGCGCGCCGACGCCGGTCACCGCGCTCATGAGCGTCGGCGTGAAGGCAGCGGCGTTCGTGGCCATGGTGCGCACCTTCCTCGCGCTGGTGCACGGGCTCGACCCGCAGGTGCCTTTCACGCTCTTCAGCATTCTTGCGTTGCTCACGATGGTGGCGGGCAACCTGCTCGCGATGCCCCAGCGCAACGTGAAGCGCATGCTGGCGTACTCCTCCATCGCGCACGCGGGCTACCTGCTGCTGGGCGTCACGGCGCTCTTCGTGCCGGCCGCGTCGAAGGCCTCCGACGTCGGTGGCGTGTTGACCGCGACGCCGCTGCTCGCGAACGCCGCCGTCAACGCGAGCGTCTACAAGGGCATTCTCTTCTACTTGCTGGGCTACACCGTCACCTCCATCGGCGCCTTCGGCACGCTGGCGGCCATCGAGCGGCGTGAAGACGAAACGCGCGGCAACACGTGGGACCTCGAGCGCTTCGCCGGTCTCGCGCAGCGTCAGCCCGGCTGGGCGGCGGCGATGGCGGCGTTCATGTTGTCGCTGGCCGGTGTTCCGCCGACGGTGGGCTTCCTCGGCAAGCTCTTCATCTTCAGCGCCGCCGTCGACGCGGGCCTCATTTGGCTGGCCGTCGCGGGCGTGCTCGCGAGCGTCGCGGGCACCTACTATTACCTGCGCGTCGTCGTTTACATGTTCATGCGCCCGGCTCCGGTCGATGCGCCCGCGCCGTTCCGTCACTGGACGACCGAGGTCGCGCTCGTGGTCTCGGCCATCGCGACGGTGGCGTTCGGCATCATTCCCGGGCCCATCTCGGAGTGGCTCTCGCGCGCGGGCATGGTCTTCGGCAACTGAGCCGCTCGGTCATCACGGAAGACGAGGCTCGCTTCGGTACGCGGGCGTTGCTCGCGTCTGGTGGTGACTCTGGGCTGAATCGCGTTGCACGACGATGAGGTGCGTTCACGCTGTGCCAGCACCGGAGACGTCGGCACCATCGTCTTCGCCGGCAACCTCACCTCGACCGGCCACCTCTGCGTGGCAGATCGGTTGATGTGTCTCATCGTCACCGGCGACGTTCGGTGCGAGCGGCTGTCGTTGTTCGAGACCGAGATGCTGGTGATGGGCTCGCTGACGACGAAGGCGCTCAATGACCGGACAAGAACCTCAAAGTCATCGGCACGCGCACGGTCGAGCGGGTCGTTCGCTCGGCGAGGAATGAAGCAGCCCGACTCCATTCGTGCGGCGCACCCAGGTGCCAGTCGCCGATGAGCAGCGGCCGTCGAGCACCACGGCGCGGAACATCGCCGTGAGACACGAGGCTGGGCAGGCCGCCGACGTCACGCCATGCTGCGCGCCTTCCCGATGAAGACCCAACACGCTCCTTCAGGTCTGCTCGCCCTCGCGCTCGTCGCAGCGTGTGGAGCCAACACGGTGAAGGTCGGCGGCTCGGGTGCTGACGCTGGCGTCGACGCGGGCCGCTCCATCGGTGGAGGTGGTGGCAGTGCGGCGGGCGGCTCGGCGACGGGCGGCGGCTTCAACACGGGCGGCGGGAGCGACTTCGACGCGGGCGTCTTCTGTCCACCGCTCCCGCAACCACCCGACGACGCGGGCGTGGTGATGCACCCCGACTTCGCAGCGAACTACACGTTCTCCGAGCTCGGCCCCGTGCCCGGCGTGCCAGGCCCGCTCGGTGGCTGCGTGATTCTGCAGAACGACCGCGACCACCTGCTCATCGCGGGCGCGTCGGAGCGTTCGAACGGCGCGCTCTACCGCATTGGGCTTCGCCGCAACGCGTGTGGCCACATCATCGGGTACGACGGCAGCGCCACGAAGATCGCCGACACGCCGTACATCGACGCCAACATTCTCGAGCTGGCGGGTGGCTCGCTGCTCTACACGGGCTGGCAGGTGTGGCAGCTCTCGCAGCTGAAGCTCGGCGCGAGCGCGCCGTTGTGGACGGTCGACCTCACGAGGCATGGACAGGTTGGCTCGAGCGCTGGCGGCATCGGCCGGGTTCCACCATGGCTCACGGCGGCCGGAGAGTTTCGCATGGTCGGTTGGCCCGATGGGCGCTGGCACAAGCTGGGCTTGTCGGTCGACGCAGGTGTGTACGGCGTCACCCAGGTGACCGACACCGGCGCGATGCAGCTCTCGGGTGGCCCCGGCGGCTTCGCCTACGTGCCGCTCGGCTCTGCGCAGTTCACGAAGCCGAGCATCATCATCTCGGAGTGGAGCGCGAGCGAGGTGTCGGTCATCGAGGTCGACCAGCAGGGCAACCCCGTCGCCGGCACGCGCCGCCGCATGTTCTCGCGCTTCCCCCGGCCGTGGGGCGCGTACTTCGAGCCCGAGACCGGTGACTTTCTCTTCCTCACGTGGGCGCGGCCGGGGCTGCCGGACAGCGTGTTCATCGTGCAGGGGTTTCAGAAGCCGCCGCCTGTCATCGAGTGAGCCATGGCGAGCACGAAAGAAGAACGCCGGAAGTGGGGCCACTTCCCATCGCAAGACGTGGATGTGTCGACGGCGTTCGAGCTGCTCGAGTGGAGCTGGTACCGCTTTGCCCGCTCCACCGAGGCGCTCGAGGTGACAGTCATTCGCGCGGTGCTCGCCGAGCTCGAGCCCTGGTCGCAGACGGTGACGAAGAGCGCCCGAGATGGCGAACGGCGCAAAGCAGCGTCGGTGTTCCTCCGCGCCGCGGCCGACGACACGACGGACCAGACGCTGCTTGCGACCTGGCGAACGGCGGTGAACGCGCTGAAGGTCTTCGAGTCGCAGTACGAGTTCGGCTCGAAGGAGAAGGGCGCGAGGCTGACGGAGCTGCGAAAGAACGAGCGCATCGTCGAAGCAGCGCGCGCGGCGGCCGTCGGCTCGACGAACGTTCCGCTCGAGCTGCTGGCCGTGCTCGCGATGGAGGGCTCGGAGCCGTCTGCCGATGCGTTGCTCCCGCACGTCGAGCGCGCGCTGAAAGACGAGGCGCAGCTCGAGCCGCTCTCGAGGCTCGGCCGCTACGCCGCAAAGACGAAGGCGATGACGGCGTTGATGTCGCTCATCGAGGGGCGGCTCGACGCGGCGCGAACGAGCGCTCCCGCGAACGAGTTGGCGAAGGCGCTCGGCATCGCGTCGGGCAAACGATTTCGCGTCGACGTTCGTGTCCCCGGGGTGGGCAACCGGTTCTTCTGGATCTCCATCGACAGCGATCTGCCCGGGCCTGCGTTCTACGGCGGCGTCGGCGGTGAGCGGACCTCCACCGACCTGCACCACGCCGATGGAACGACCGAGTGCTCGTTGCTCGAGCTGCCGACGTACCTGCGTGACGCCGCGAAGAAGCTCGAGACGACCTGGGAGTTCCGGAGTGCGTCGACGCGTCATCTGCGAGGGAAGCGGCTCGCGACGTTCCTGGCGTGGCTCGAAGGAACGGGAAGTCATGTGACGTCAGCAGACGGGGAGCCCGACCGGCCGCACGCCGAAGACTGAACGCTGCTGCCGAGGAGCCTCGAGTTGGTCGGTGTGGCCGAGGAATGCGCAGCGGCCTGACGGGCGCCGAAGCTCGTCCGAACAACGCTCGAAGAGGGGCTCAGAACGCAGTCGTGACGCCGAGCGAGGCTCCGACGCTGAAGGCCTGCAGGCCGTTGAGCGCGACGAACCAGTCGCACTGCCCGAGCAGGAGCACCGAGAGGGACTCTGAGAAGCGTGCGGTCTCGAGTCCTGCGATGACACCTGGCCCTGCGAGGAACGATGGCGCGCGCGACAGGACGTAGAGCCCACTGACATACGCGCCGAGGAACGGTCTGACGAACTCGGCACCGAAGGCATGGCGAACGCCGAATTGACCGCCAGTCGTGACGACGAGCCCAGCGCCTGAGGTCGTCGGAGCGCCGACGCCGATGGGCACCCGCACGAAGAGCGCTGTCGCGCTGCCAACGTCGTAGCTGCACTCGATTGTGACCGGGGCGATGAGGTCTGGCTCGCTGGCGTTGTCTGAGAAGAGGCGAAGGCCTCCGACCGAGAGGGCCGAGCGATCGTTTGCCAGCTTCGGGGTCGACCGGGGCTCTGGCGGCCAGCAGGGAAGGGAAGGGCGAAGCAGCGATGAGGGCGGTGATCAGCGTGATGAACATGAAGGTCTCCTGCGTGCTCCCGAGATGGGACACGTGCAGGGACCCGCGCTCACGACCTTGGTGCTCGGCGACGACGTCACCAGAACTTCGACTCGCTCGACTCGCGATTCAGCCCGGAGCGGCTCGACGAATCGGGTGGTGAGAACGCAGCGCACCTCGGAGTATCGGTGGCGCGCCCATCAAGTTGCGAAAGAGGCGAGTGCCTTTCACGAACGCTCGAGCAGGCGAGCCGAACCGCTGGCATCCGCTCAGAGGCCGCAGTGCGTTGTCGCAGGCGGCGTAGTCGTCACGACCGAGCGGCGCGGCTCTGTTGAGTCGTTCAGCGCAGGCGCCAACTGGCGAGGCGCATGTCGGCTGCTCCGGCGGCGTCGAGCATCGCGAACACTTCGGGATGCGAGCGGGGGTTGAGAACGCCAATCGCGCGGAGACCTCTGCCGAGAAGCTCTGCGTCGAGGACCATGAACGCGGACCTGGTTGGTTGTTGGCGCAACAGGAGTGCGCCCAGTCGCCGCGGACTCCTGTCGGCGTCGCACCAGCCTCCAACGCCCACCGCGACCTCAGCATCATGCTGCGTCCCGACAGTCCACCAGACCAGGAGCACCGCGCGAGCGGTGCCCTGCCGCATGACGAAGGCACGCACGATTCGCGTCACCCCGCCACAGCAGTCGCAATTCGGCAGGGTGCTTTCGGCTCCGGGTTCGATCGAGAAGTCGGTGGCGGTCGGACTCAGGCGACCGAGATTGCCGGAGCCGCTGCGACGACGGTGCGTTCCGCGAGCAGCGTCCGCCACAGCATCACGTGCCCAGCCATCGCGAGCAGCACCATCACCGTCGGCAGGGTGGTGAACGGCACGTACGCGATGAACGTGTTGAGCGCTGCGCCGTCGCCGAACGCCGCAAAGATGGGGGTCGACGACACCGCGATGACCACGACCGTCACCAGCAGCACCGTGCCCAGCGCGTTCCATGCGAGCACCAGTCGTCGCCCGCCGATTCCCGTCGCGACGAGCACCGCCACCACCACCGCGCTCGCGCCGGTCACGATGTCGAAGTTCCACCCCGTGAACGTCATCTGCTCTGGCATCACGCCTTCGTTCGCCGCGCCGTGCATGAGCAACTCCAGCGGCAACCGGAACGCCTGAAACCCCACGAGCGCGGCGAGCGGCAGGCCTTCGCTCAGCGTCTTCCCGAACGAGGACCGCGCCAGCACCTGCGCTCCACCCGCGATGAACACGAGCAGGAAGATGAGCGGAGGCGGCCGCGCGTCGAACCGCGCCAACACGCCCTGCACCGCCAACCCTGAGACGACGGCCTGCCACAGCGCCGCGACGGCCAGGAACACCAGCGTTCGCCTCAGCGCCAACCGCCCATCTACCCCCAGCCGAGCCGCCGCCACCCGGTGACCCAGCGCGACCAGCACGATCAGACACCCGGCCAGCATCGGAAAGCCGGCGAGCAGCAGCGACGAGGCGGGGAGGGGATACATGCGGGCTCCAGTTCGTAGTTGAAAAAGACATATCGACTGACTATTAAAAAGTAAAGTCATGGCGCCCAAACGTCGCAGCTACCAGCAGTTCTGCGGGCTCGCCCGCGCCCTCGATCTCGTCGGCGAACGGTGGACCCTGCTGCTCGTGCGTGAGTTCCTGCTCGGGCCGCGGCGCTACTCCGAGCTGCTCGAGGCGCTCCCCGGCCTGACCACGAACCTGCTCGCCGCACGCCTGCAATCGATGGAGGAAGAAGGCTTCATTCACTCCACCGACGTCGGCTACGAGCTGACCGAGCTCGGCGCGTCGCTCGAGCCCGTCGTCATGGAACTCGCCCGGTTCGGCGGCCGGTACCTTGGCACGCCCCGCCGCACTGACCGCGTCGACCTGAGCTGGGGTTTCCTGTCGCTCAAACGGCGCTACCGCGGCGGCGCAGACGTCACCCTCGCCATCGACGTCGATGGCACCTGGTACGCGCTGCGCTTCGAGCCCGAGTGGCTGCGCGTCTTCAAGTCACGGCCCGACCGCAGCGCCGCCACGCTCCACCTCACGACCGAGCAGGCGAGAGCGGTCTTCTTCGCCGGTGCTCCGCTCGACAAGGCGCTCGTCGACGGAGACTTCACCGCCGCGAAGGCAGCGCTCGCCACGCTGCTTCCCATGCCCTTCGCCCACCAACCACCTGCGCCCGGGTCGAAGACGCGCTGGACCCCACAAGTCACCGCAACGAAGCGGTGACCGCGCGGCCCCGTTGTGCCATGGCGCGCGCGACATGATTCGCCTCGACAACATCGGCGCACAGCACGGCCGTCAGATTCTCTTCATCGGTGCCTCCGCCGCGCTCCACAAGGGCGAGAAGGTCGGCCTCGTCGGCCCCACCGGCTCGGGCAAGTCGACGCTCTTCCGCTACCTCATGAAAGAGGAGACGCCCGATGAAGGCGGCGTGTCGGTCGATCGCGGCGTCACCATCGGCTACTTCCGCCAGGACGTCGGCGAGATGTCGGGCCGCACCGTCATCGAAGAGACGATGGACGGCGCCGGCAACGTCTCGGAGGTCGCGCGCGAGCTCAAGCAGCTCGAGCACGACATGGCGAACCCCGACAAGGCCGACCAGCTCGACGCGCT
>JAEUJR010000622.1 GCA_016793585.1 Archangium sp. | reverse complement strand
CGGGGCCGCAGCGGCCGTCTCCGTCATCATCCTGATAGCCAGAGGCGCACTGCGAGCACGTCGGGCCCGAGCTTCCCACCGGGCAGTTGCACGCCGCGGTACCGCTGCTGTCCGAGCAACCGCCCGGGCACGTCAGCCCCGCCGTCGCACAGGTTCGCAGGCAGGTGCCGTTGGTGTCGTTGTCCTGGAAGCCAGTGGCGCACGCCGCGCACGTGGGGCCCGTGTACCCGGTTGCGCACGTGCAGACCGCGGTGCCGGTGGTGTCGACGCAGGTGCCGTTGGCGCCACACTGCGTGCCGCACGAGGGCTGACAGGTGCCGTTCATGTCGTTGTCCTGAAACCCTGAAGCGCACGTGCACACGGCAGTGCCGGTCGCGTCACTGCAGGTGCCGCCGGTGCCGCACTGGTTGGGCGCGCAGACGGGCAGACACGACCCGTTGGTGTCGTTGTCCTGGAAGCCGGCCGCGCACGTCGAGCACGTGGGGCCCGTGTACCCGGCGGAGCAGGCGCAGAGCGCCACGCCGGTGGAGTCGCTGCAGGTGCCGTTGCTCCCGCACTGGTTGGTGGTGCACGCGCGCAAACACTGCCCATCACCGTCGTTGTCCTGAAACCCGGGCGCGCAGTCGGAGCACGTGCCTCCGTCACCAGCGTTCGGCGGGCAGGCACAGCGGGCGCGCCCGACGAGGTCGGAGCACACGCCCGATCGGCACATGAGGTTCGCCGAAGCGCACGAGGCCTCGCACGAGCCGTTGCGATCGTTGTCCTGAAACCCGGCTCCGCACAGTTCGCAGACGGCGCCCGCGTAGCCGGGGCTGCACACGCAGCGCGCGACGCCCGTCGTGTCGACGCACCCGCCGTTCGCGCCGCACGAGAGCCTCGAGCAGTCAGCCGTGCAGAGCCCGTCGCGGTCGTTGTCCTGCAGGCCCGGCGCGCAGCGCTCACAGAGGTTGCCCGCGAACCCGGCCGCGCAGACACACGAGAACCCGCCGTCGGCGCCCTTGCGGCAGCTGCCGTTGTTGCCGCAGTTGAGCGGGCAGTCGGGCTCGGCGGTGGCGACGCAGACCTTCTTCTCACAACGCGTGCCCCGGCTGCAGATCGTGCCGCAGGCGCCGCAGTTCGCGGAGTCGGAGTTGAGATCGACGCAGACATCGCCGCAGGCCGTGCACTCCCGGGGTTGCTCTCCGAGACACGCGGCGAGCCCAAGCGACAGCACACACACCAGACCGAGTCGAAGCATGTGGCGCAGCCTAGCGCCACACGTCGGGGCTCCCTCAACTTTCCAAACTGTGGCTCACTGCTCCCATGCGCGTGCTCCTGGTTCCGTTGCTGCTGTTGTCGTCGGTCGCTGCCGCTCAAGACGCCTGGAGCGTGGCCCTCACCGAGGTCGGTCCGAACAAGATCCTCGTCATCAAGGAGGTGCGCACGGCGACGGGGCTCGGCCTCAAGGAGGCGAAGGACCTCGTCGAAGCGCCCATGCCTCAGTCCATCAAGAAGGGCGTGACCCGAGAGACGGCCGACGCGCTCGTGGCTGCGTTCGAGAAGGCGGGCGCGAAGGTCGAGGTGCTGGGAGCGAAGTCGCCGGGCCGGCCGAGGCCGACGGGAGAGGCTGCGGAGGGCTCGTACTCGGTGCGGCTCGAGTCGTTCGGCTCGAGCAAGATCGCCTGCATCAAAGAGGTGCGTCTCGCGACGGGCCTCGGGCTCGCAGAGACGAAGAAGCTCGTCGAGGCGGCGCGGTCTTCGTGAAGGAAGGCCTGTCGAAGGAGCAGGCCGACGCGCTCGTGAAGGCGCTCGTCGCAGCAGGCGGCACCGCGTCGGCGGTGTTGCTTCGGAAGTAGTCAGTCGCGTCGCGTGCGCCGCCTGGCGACCGACTCGGCCATCGGGTGCGAGACGTCTCCGGCCGCGCGGGCCATCAGACAGATCTGCGTCACCTTCGCGCCGAAGCGCTCCCACTTCGCTTCGCCGGTGCCCTTGATGCGCAGGAACTCGGGCCTCGTCGTGGGCAGCGCGGCGGCCAGCCCATAGAGCGTCACGTCGTTGAAGATGATGAAGGGCGGCACGCCGAGATCCTGTGAGAGCTCTCGACGAAAGCGCTTGAGCTCTTCGACGGCGAGCACGCTGTATTGCCCGGGCAGGGCCGACTTGCCGAGCGAGGGCGCGTCGGCGCGGCTCGACGACCTCGCGGGCACGAGCGTTCGGCTGCCTTCGCACACGTCACAGCCGCCACAGGTCTGGCCCCAGACCGTCTCTTCACCGAAGTAGCGCAGCAGAAAGCCGCGGCGGCAGCGCTTCGTGTACGCGTACTCGGTCATGCGTTTGAGCAGGAGCAGCTGCGTGCGCTCCTGAGCCCGAACGCGCTCGAGCGAGACGCCCAGCGAGTCCCACGGCTCGTCCTTGAGCGCCTGAATCGTGCGGCCCGCGAACGGCCGCTGCACCGTGATGGAGCCCGCGCGCTCGAGCGCCGACAGGCCATGGCGAATGCGCTCTTCGTCGAGGCCGCAGCGTCGCGACAACAACGACAGCTCGGTGGAGCCACGCGAGCCGATGGGGAACGCCGCGAGCAGCGCCGTCCACAACGCCTTCACCTCGGGGCTGCGCGGGTGGTGCCCGGCCGACTGGGGCAGAATCGTGATGCCGTACCGACCTTCACCGCGGCTGCCGCGGGCGAGCAGGCCTTCGCGCTCGAGCACCTTGAGCGCCGCCGACACCTCGAACTCGCTCGAGCCCAGCTGCGCCGCGAGCTGATTGACGCCGCGCTGAAACGTCGACTCCTGCCGGAGCACCTGCCAGAGATCGCGGAAGAGCGTCTCGGGCGGGTGGTTCGACTGAATGAGCCGCTCCTGCGTGTAGACGTCGGCGTGGTTGAAGAAGAGCACCGCGTGGGCGGGGTTGCCGTCACGGCCAGCGCGGCCGATCTCCTGGTAGTAGGCCTCGACCGCCCTCGGAATGCCGGCGTGCGCGACGAACCGAATGCCGGGCTTGTCGATGCCCATGCCGAACGCGTTGGTCGCCACGGCCACGGCGTCGGGCCTGGTCATGAAGGCGTCTTGCGCCTCGCGCCTCGCGTCGTCGGCCATGCCCGCGTGGTAGAGCAGGGCATCGACCTTCGCGGTGGTGAGGCCCTGGTGCATCGTCTCGGCCTGCTTGCGGGTCGAGCAGTAGATGATGCCGCTGCCCTCTTTCGCGAGCGTCACGGCGGCGCGGCGTTTGTCGTCTTCTCCGGCGACGTTCACCACCTCGAGGAAGAGGTTCGGGCGATCGAAGCCCGCAACGAAGACCTGCGGCTCCTTCATCAAGAGCACGCGCGAGATGTCGTCACGAACCTCGGGCGTCGCGGTGGCGGTGAGGGCCACGGTGCGCGGCGGGCGAAGGCGTTTTCGCACCTGGCCCAGCAGCGCGTAGTCGGGTCGGAAGTCGTGGCCCCACTGCGAGATGCAGTGGGCTTCGTCGATGGCGTAGAGCGCGATGCGGGCCTCGACGAGCGCCGACACGAAGGCCTCGCTGCGAAAGCGCTCGGGCGCGACGTAGACGAGCTTGTACGCGCCGCCGCGAAGCTTGCGCTGCCGGTCGAGCCGTTCGTTCTCGCTCAGGCTCGAGTTGATGAACGTCGCCGGAATGCCACGCGCCGACAGGCTCTCGACCTGGTCCTGCATCAGGGCAATGAGGGGCGACACCACGACCGTCACGCCGTCGAGCAACGTCGCCGGCAGCTGGTAGCAGAGCGACTTGCCTGCACCCGTCGGCATCACCACGACGGTGTTACGGCCCGACATCACCGAGCTGATGACCTGCGCCTGCCCGTGCCGGAAGGACGACAGCCCGAACGCGTCGAGGCCCTTCGTCATCTCGCTGTAGAACGGCAGGTCGGCTGACACCGCGCGCATGAGTGCACTCCCCTCGATCGCAGGTCAATCGACTTCGTCGGCGAACACCGGCCGGCGCATCACCGCGCCGCTTCGCCCACCATCGAGCAGGCCCTTCTCGAGCATCGACACGTAGCCGCTGTCAGAGAGCACGAGGTGATCGAGCAGCACGATGTTCAGTGTCTGGGCCGAGGCGCGCAGCTTGCGGGTCGTCGCCACGTCTTGAATCGACGGCTCGGGGTCGCTGCTCGGGTGCGTGTGGAGCAGCACGATGCCGCTCGCCCTGCAGCAGACGGCTGGGGCCAGCGCCTCGCGCGCGTCGACGTGACAGTGATCGGAGCCGCCCGTGCCCACCCGATCGAACCGCAGCACGTGGTTGCGGGAGTTGAGCGCGACGACCCACGTCTCTTCGAGCCGGTGCTGAACGAGCTGCGTGCGCGCCCACGTCGCGATGGCGTTCGGGCTGTAGAGCCTCGGCCGCTCCACGCGCCGCGCGGGAACCCGGCGGCTCAGCTCGATGGCGGCATGCAGCCGGGCCGTCAGCATCGGCGCCACCTCAAACGCGAGCTCGGGCGCGTCGAGCAGATGCGCGAGGCCGTGCATCAAGACCGGCTTCACGTCGGCCTCCGACGCCGCCACGCCGAGCACCGCCAGCAGCTCGACGTCGGTGAGCGCGCTCGCGCCCAGCCGTTTGAGCCGTGCCGTCGCCTCGTCACCGAACGTCGTGCGTGACGCCTCGCCCGACGACACCAGCACCTTCACCTCACTCGCCTCGTACCAATCACCGTCCATGCCCGCCTCCCCATGACCTGGTTGAGCAAGGTGAGTGCCGGAGCGCGGCCCACAGTCATTTCGCTGCGATCACCCGTGCGCTTCATCCGCTCCATCGGACGAGCGTGGATGCTCCATTGCTTTCTCGCGTGTCGAGAACGTCACGGGCAGTACGATGCGGCGCATGTCGTTCACGGCTTCACTTCCCACCATCTGTGCGGCGTGTCGAAAGGCCGGCGCGCTGCGCATCGAGCAGTCCCTCGACGGGGGCACGCTGACGTGGGCCGAGTCGTTCGCCTGCTCGTGTGGCCATGGCTTCGAGGCGAAGAACGCGGGGCTGCCGATGCCTGCAGCCCGTCAAGCGTTGATGGTGGCCCACGGCAAGCTGCGCGTGTTCGTCGACGCGCTGCCCAGGGGTGGAAGAGCGGTGAACGTGTTGTCGAAGGTGCTCGACGCGAGTGAAGCCGAGGTCGCCTCGGCGCTCGCCACGTTGCCCGCGCTCGTCTGGGAAGGCACCAGGGCCGAGAGCGAGTTCATGGAGCAGGCGCTGAAGAAGGCGGGCGCCACCGTGCGGGTCGAGCTGGTCGGCACGAAGCCGCCGGCGCCGCGCGCGTCGGCGAAGCGGCCGAAGAAGAAGTGACGTTCAGCGGCTGACGTCTCGACGATCGAACGATGGCCGCAGGACCATGACGTCGATACCACTCGACGCGGTTTCATCGAGCGGTCTCCGCTCGCGACATCTATTGTCTGCAGCGCCGGTTCACCCCCCGAAGAGGACCTGACCACATGCGAACGCTCTCTCTCGCCCTCGTCCTCGCGCTCAGCTCGGTCAGCTCGAGCGCCTTTGCCGACGATGACGGGCCCGCCTCGACTGGAGGCTCCATCGACCCGAGCTTGCGCGGCCCCGGTTCGCTTTCTGACGCCAGCCCGCAGCGCCGCCACCCGATGATCTCGTTGTTCGTGGGCCTGCCCGCCGCGTACTGGGGCTTCGGTGGTTTTCCGTTCAGCGTGGGTGGCCGCTACCTGCAGCCGATTCTGCACGACGGGTTCGTGCCATCACTCAACGACTCCTTCAGCATCGAAGCGGGCGTCGATCTCTTCGCCATCGGCCGCTCGGTGTTCGGGTTCGGGTTCGCGGTGCCGATCGAGGCGATGTGGGCGCTGCACTTCTCGCAGCGGTTCGCGGGCTACCTGAAGCTGGGCATTGCGCTCGAGCTGCGGTTTGGCGACTGGTGCTGGGGCAACGTCTGCGGTGGCGCGCTCGGCATCGCGCCCGGCTTCATCGGCAACATCGGCATCATGTACAAGCTGACCGAGGGGCTCACGCTGCGGGTCGAGGCCGGCTACCCCGGCCTCAAGATCGGCCTCGGCTTCCCGATGTAGTCGTCACTTCACCTGAGGCGCGCCGTTGTTCATGCCGCTGAGGCTGATGACGGGCTTCTTGCCCGTCGCAGCCTTCTTCCACTTCACCTGGTTGTTCATGCCGTTGGCCTCGATCTTCGCGGCGACGTCGGTGGTGACGACGCTGCCCTGACCGTCGACGGTGATGTTCCGGCATGGGCCGGTGAGGGTGATGGTGTGGCCCTGGCCCTCGACGCGAACGTCTTCATTGGCCGCGCAGGCGTGGGTCTCGGTGCGACCCTGACCCTCGACGAGCCAGGCGCCGTCCTTCGTCGTCGTCGGCACCACCCCGTCTTCGTCGACCTCGACTGTCTTCTCGTCTGATTCGACCTTCACGTTGGTTCCGCCAGCGTTCACCTTCACCTTGCCGGTGGCGTTCTGCACCTCGACGCCGCCTGCGCCGACCTTCACGCTCTTGCCGTTCTTTCCGGTGACGGTGACCTGCGCGAAGGCGATGGAGGCGAGACACGACGTGAGCAACACGAGACGGAACATGAGGGGCTCCCCGAGTGAAGTGACGCGGCGGTCGTAGGCCGAAAGCTCGTTGCCCGTCGACGTCGGATCGATCCGATGGGACTCAGAGCGCGCGACGCAGCGCATCGAGCGCGGTGGCGGCGGCGAACAGGCGCACGCGCGCACGGTCGCCACCGAAGCGGTGCTTCTCGACGAAGACGCGCTCGGGCGTGGCGACGCCGATGAAGACCGTGCCGACGGGGTTCACGGCATCACCCCCGCTCGGGCCGGCGTAGCCCGTCACCGAGAGTCCACACGAAGCAGACAGCACGGTGCGCACGCCTGTCGCCATCGCCCGCGCGACCTGCTCCGAGACGACGCCGTGCGCTTCGATGAGCGCCGAGGGAACGTTCGCCCAGATCGTCTTCGCGCTCGCGGCGTAGGTGGCGGCGCCTCCGGGGAACCAGCTGCTCGCGCCCGAGACGTCGGTGCAGGCGGCGCTGATGAGCCCACCGGTGCACGACTCGGCGACGGCGAGCGAGAGGCCACGCTCGAGCAACCGAGCGCCCACCACCTGCGCGAGCGTCTCGTCGTCGACGCCGAAGACAGCGGCGCCGAGCACGTCGCGGGCGTCACGTTCGGCGGCCGCCAGCGTCGCGACCGCGGTGCGCTCGTCGGCGCCCGTCACCAGCAGCTTGAGGTGATTCTCGGGCGCGTGCGTGCGGTAGCCGAAGGTGACGTGCGGGTGCTTCGCGAGCAGCGGCTGCACCTTCGCGTCGAGGTGCGACTCGGGCACGCCCATGGTCTTGAGCACGCGCAGCTTCGTGACGCTCGAGCGCTTCGACAGCGCCGCCAGTCTGGGGACGACGAAGGTCGCGACGAG
>JAEUJR010000618.1 GCA_016793585.1 Archangium sp. | reverse complement strand
GCACCATGGTCGACGTGTACATCGACCGAAAACACGGCCGCGACACCATCACCTACCCGCACCCGACGCTCGAGCCCGTGCTGAAGGACACGTACGGCGTCATCGTCTACCAGGAGCAGGTGATGCAGATCGCCCAGGTGCTGGGCGGGTACACGCTCGGTGGCGCAGACCTGCTCCGCCGCGCCATGGGCAAGAAGAAGGCCGAGGAGATGGCGAAGCAGCGCGCCTTGTTCCTCGACGGCTCGAAGAAGAAGGCGGTCGACGAGAAGATCGCCAGCGGCGTCTTCGACCTGATGGAGAAGTTCGCCCAGTACGGCTTCAACAAGTCGCACTCGGCTGCCTACGGCCTCATCACCATTCACACGGCGTGGCTCAAGGCGCACCACCGCGTCGAGTTCATGGCCGCGCTGCTCACGCTCGACAAGGACAACACCGACAAGGTCGTCGCGTACATCGCCGAGGCGCGCGAGTCGGGCATCGAGGTTCTGCCGCCCGACGTGAACGTCTCCGAGATGGCCTTCGGCGCGGCCGAGGGGAAGATTCGCTTCGGGCTCGGCGCCATCAAGGGCGTCGGCGAAGGCGCGGTCGAGGCGATCATCGAGGCGCGCAAGGCCGGGCCGTTCAAGTCGTTGTTCGACTTCTGCGAGCGGGTCGACTCCAAGCGGGTGAACAAGAAGGTGCTCGAAGCGCTCGTCAAGGCCGGCGCCTTCGACTTCGAGAAGCGGCCCCGCAGGCAGCTGTTCGAGACGCTCGATCGCGCGGTCGACGGCGGCTCGGCGATTCAGCGCGACAAGCTCTCGGGCCAGGAGTCGCTCTTCGGGTTGCTGGCCGGCCCCGGCGCGAGCTCGACGCCGATTGCCAGCGACTACGTGAAGGTCGACGAGTGGAGCGAGAAGGAGCGCCTCGCTTTCGAGAAGGAGGCCATCGGCTTCTACGTCTCGGGCCACCCGCTCGATCAGTACCAGAAGGAGCTGCGCCGCTACGCGCGGCCCGTCACCTCGATTCAGCGCGCCCGCAAGGACGAGAAGGTCACCGTCGCCGGCATCGTCGCGGCGCTGCGCGAGCGGCCCACCAAGACCGGCAAACGCATGGCGTGGGTCACGCTGGAGGATCTGAGCGGCTCGGTCGAGCTCGTCTGCTTCCCCGGCAAGGACGGCACCCGCTCGGTGATGGGCAAGGACGGCAAGTGGACCAAGGCGGGCCCCAAGCCGGGCTTCGATCACTGGGAGCCGCTGCTCAAGAGCGACGACCCGATCCTCGTGACGGGCACCGTGCAGATCAACAACCGCGACGAAGAGAACCCGATCGCCGAGCTGATCGTCGACGACATTCAGTCGCTCAAAGAGGTGCGCGAGAAGCGCGTGAAGCGGCTCGAGCTGCGCCTGCACGTCGACATGGCGAGCGAGGAGCGGCTGCTCAAGCTGGCCGAGATCGCGAAGAAGTATGCGGGCGCGACGCCGATCGCCGTCTCGGTGTTGCTCCCCGGAGAGGCCGAGACGCTGATCGGGAACACGGCGCTCAAGGTGCAGATCTCTGACGAGCTGCTCGAGGCGGTGAACCGGCTCTTCGGGGCTCGCGTCGCCGAGTTCGGCTGATCGTCAGCGCAGCGGTGACCACTCCTCTGGCAGGGGCGCGAAGAGCGCCTCGAGATCGACGGGCGCGCTCGACCACTTCGGTGCGTTGTCCTTCTCGACGATGACCGCGCGCACGCCTTCCTGAAAGTCGTGGGTGCGGACCATTCGGGTCGCCAGGCGGAACTCCATCGTCATCACGTCTTCGAAGCGCGTCGCCGCACGGCCACGACGAAGCTGCTCCAGGGTGACTGCGAGCGACTGAGGGGAGCGGCTGCGAATGAGCTGCGCCTGCTCCGCTGCCCACGCGTCCGACGAGGTGTCGAGTGCCTGCAGCACCCCGTCGATGCTGCCGTGCCCGAACAGCGGCACCAGCACGCCTTCGTGGTGCCGCAGGCGCGGGCCCGTCGTCGTCAGCCCGTCGATGCCCTGGACGCCTCGGTCACAGAGCCGCTGTTTGAGCCCCTCGATCGCGGACGACTCCGTGAAGTGCGTGGCGACGCCGATGCTCAAGGTGTCGATGCCCTTGATGCGTTCGCCCGTGAGCGCGAGCCAGGTGCCGACCTCGCGTTCGAGCCGCGGAAGAAACCAGCCGCCACCCACATCGGGGAAGAGGCCGATCGCCGTCTCGGGCATCGCGAAGACGGTGCGCTCGGTCGCCACGCGGTGAGTGCCGTGCACGCTGATGCCGACGCCTCCGCCCATGGTCACCCCGTCGAGCACCGCGACGATCGGCTTCGGGTACGCGTGCAGCAGGTGGTTGAGCCGGTACTCGGTGAGGAAGAAACGCTGCGCTTCGGCTCCGTCTGAGCGCCCGCTCTCGGCCATCATTCGAAGATCGCCGCCCGCGCAGAAGCCTCGCTCGCCAGCGTGATCGATGACGATCAGCTCGACCGCGGCATCGCTCCGCCACGCCAGCAGCGCGTCGGTCATCAGCTGGCACATCGTCGTGTCGAGCGCGTGCAGCGCCTTCGGCCGGTTCAGTGTGATTCGGCCGGCACGCCCGTCTCTTCGCGTCACCACAACCGCCTCGGTCATGGGGACCAGTCAAACCCCGCAGAACGCTTTGGGCTACAGTGTCGTGAATGGTGGGGTTCGCTGCAGACACGAAGAGACATGCACGCTCGGGAGCCGGCCGACTCATGCGCGGGTTGATGGTGGGGTGTGTGCTGCTGGCGGGCGTCTCGTTCGCGGAGGACGACGCTCAGCGGCGCGCGCGCGAAGAGCTCGAGCGGCAGCTCAACCAGATGGTCGAGAAGGCGCCGTCGCGGGTGCGCGTCGAGTTCCTTCCTGTCGACGATCCCAACTTTCAGGTCGAAGAGCTCGAGATCTCGCTCGACGGCAAGCCGCTCAAGATGCCGACCGCCGCCGCGATCTCGGGCTGGGTGCAAGACGGCGCGATGCCCATCGGTACGCTCGACGTCTCGCCCGGCCGGCACAAGGTCGGCGCGAAGGTGACGATTCACAACACGGCCAGTCCGATGGTCAGCGACGAGGGCGACTTTCGCTGGAAGATCGCGGGAGACGTCGGCTTCGACGTCGCAAGCGGCATCGAGGTGAAGGTGATCGTCTCGCCGGTACGTGATGGCAAACAGACCGATCTCGGCAAACGAATGAAGCTCACGTTTCCGAGCCAGCCGGTGATGATCGCGAAGCTCGATGACGGGTCCATGCCCGAGCCGACGAAGGTGAAGCCAACGCCAGTGGTGGTCGCGCCCGTTGACGCCGGTCCGACGAAGGATCAGCTCGCAGAGGCGAAGAAGGCCGCAGACGACGCCGCGAAGGTCGCCGCCGCCGATGCGAAACGGGCCGCTGCCGAGGAGAAGCAGCGCCAGCTCGAAGAGAAGAACCGCAAACTCGAAGAGGCGAAGCTCGCGAAGACGCAGGCGGCTGAAGAGAAGAAGCGCAAACTCGAAGAGGCGAAGCTCGCGAAGGCCAAGGCGGCGGAAGAGAAGAAGCGCAAGTTGGAGAACGCAAAGGCGGCGAAGGCGCAAGCGGCCGAAGACGCGCGGCTGGCCGCTGCCGAGGCGAAGCGACTCGCCGATGAGGCGAAGATCGCAGTCGCCCGCCCGAAAGAAGAAGGGGCCGTCGTCGTCGATGCTGGCGCCGCCGTGATTACCGAGGTTCCAGTCGTGGTCGACGCCGGAGCAGTGGTCGTCGCCGAGGTGAAACCCGCTGAACCGATCGACGCTGGAGTCGCCGTCGTTGCTGCCGCGAAGACTGAACCGGTGGTGCCCGAATCCGAAGGCCCGCCGTGGATGATCATCGGTGGCGTCATCGGAGTCGCTGCCCTCGGGTTGATCGTCGTGCTGATGCGCCGCGCTGGCCGCGTTCCTGAGCTGAAGGACTGACGCGACGAAAGAGAGAATCGGTCAGCCGCTGCGGGCTTTCGCAGTTCGTTCTCTGAGCAGGGCCCGCGCCCTTGCGTGTCCACGTCGCGCTGCAAATTGAAGGTATGTTCGCGCCTCTTGGCCTGTGAGCTGTTGGCCCAACGAGAAGTGCGCGCTCAGGTGCCCAGCGTGGGCGGCCTTGCGGTACCAGCGCAGGGCGGCCGCGCGATCGGCTCGACAGCCGATGCCGTTGAGCAGGTTGTACGCGAGCGCCACCTGCGCGTCGGAGTCCCGCCTCGAGCCGCGCGGCGGTAGAGTTCCATCGCGCGTCGCAGGTTCTTTCGAGCGCCTTGTCCGAACTCGAACGCGAGGGCGAGATTGTAGGCGGCCACTGGTCTCAGCGCGTTCATCGCTTCGAGCTGCAGAAGCCATCCGTGAAGGACCATCGAGCCTGCGTTGATCAGGGCTGTCACCTGGCCCTGTCGCGCAGCGGCGAGATAGAGGGCGAGCAGGCGTCTTCTGCTGCTTCGGGGCGTCGTCTCCGCACGCCACGCCGCCTCGAGGAACTCAGCCCCTGCCCCGAGCGGTGTCTCAGCCGCGAAGCTTCGATACGTGTGCTGCGCCATGACTGCCGCAGTTCACCACAGAGACTTCGCACCACGTAAAGGCCTCGCTCCGACTGTTCGAAGGCCACTTTACACACCGACGCTCACCACAGCGGCTTCGGCCTGCGTGCGTGCACCGGGCGTGGGGCAAATGTCTCGACCGTCACGTCCTTGCCGTCGCTGCGAAACGTGATCGCGCCATCACGATCGGTCCGGTAGCAGCGTGCGCCCGCGCGCTCCCAGCGCTCGACGACCTCTTCACGGGGAAATCGGAACCGGTTGTTCACGCCGACGCAGAACACGACGTACTTCGGCCGCGTCGCTGCCACGAAGCCAGCAGACGATGACGTGTCAGAGCCGTGATGTGGCGCCTTCACCACCGTCACCTCACCCGTCGGCCCGAGCAGCTCTTCGGCCACCTCTTCGATGTCTCCCGTGAGCAGGAACGAGACGTCGCGATGCACCAGCTTCAGCACGATCGATCGATCGTTCTCGTCTTCGATGCTCGCGCGGTCGACCGGCGGGCCGAGCACCTCGAGGCGAACGTCTCCGAACGAGAGGCCTTCATGGCCGCGCTCCACGACGTCGACGTCTGCGCCTTCGGCCGCCGCCATGAGGTCGGTCGTGAGCGGTCCAGCAGGAGAGGGTGACAGCCACAGGCGCTTGGTGGCCACCTGCTCGAGCGTCGAGATCAGCCCCAGCGCGTGATCCGGGTGGGCGTGGCTCAGCACGGCGAGGTCGAGCTCCCGAATTCGCCGCTGCCGCAGGAACGGCACCACGAACCGCTTCCCCGTGTCGGCGCCTTGCGGAACGCCGCCGCCGTCGATCAGCACGTGATGCCCCCGATGACTGATGACCGTCGCGTCTCCGTGCCCGACCGCCAGAAAGGTCACCTCGAGCGACTCGGTGGGCTGTACGGGCGCGAGCAGGTGAATGGCAGCAGCGACCGGCGTCGCGAGCGCAGTCCACCGCCAGCGGCCTTTCGCGAGCACGAAACACGCGAGCCCGGCCCACCAGATCAGCGCGACGGCGAGCGACGGCGCGGCGAGTTCCCAGGTCGAGAAGGGCAGGGCGGCAAACCACTGCGCGATGGCGAGCAGCACCGACGAGAGCCGCGTGCCCAACCACAGAATCGGCACCGCGAGGGGCGGCGCGAGCACGAACACCGCCGCTGACGACGCCGCCAGCAACGTGAGCGCTCCCGAGATCGGCATCGCGACGACGTTCGAGACCAGCCCTGCCACGCCCAGCCGTTGAAACGTCATCGCCACGAGCGGCGCCGAGACGACCGTGACTGCCAGGCTCGCGATCGCCGTCATCAACGCTGCCTCGTTCCACTTCCACAGCTTGAGCCGGAGGCCCTGCACGACCGCAGGCGACGGCACGGGCACGGGAACGAGCTGACGAATCGTCGGCGTGAGCAGCACCAGCGAGAGCACCGCCGAGAACGAGAGCTGCAACGAGAGATCGAAGATCGCCGAAGGGTCGATCGCGATCATCACGCCTGCCGCGAGCGCCAGCGCGTTGAGCCCATCGGAGCGTCGTCGCAGCGTGTGCCCCAGCAACAACACCGAGCACATCACCGCCGAACGAACCGCGGGCGCCTGCAGCCCCGTGAACACGACGTAGCCCCACGTCAGCGGCAACGAGAGCGGCGCGGCCACGCGACGAGGCTCGACCCTGCGAAAGAACTTCCCCGGCGCGCGAATCGCGAGCCACCGAAGCAGCCCGAACAACGCGAACGCCAGCACCGCGACGTGGAGCCCGCTCACCGAGAGCACGTGCGCCAGCCCGCTCTTCGCGAAGTCGTCCTCCACCTGCTCGTCGAGGCTCGCGCGAAGGCCCGCCGAGAGCGTGAGGAACAACGAGGCCGACGCGTCACTCGGAGCGAGGCGGCGCGTCTCCTGCTCGAGGGCCGCGTGCGTCTTCGTCAGCCACCGTCGCCAGGCCCACGGCTGCTCCACCCGCACCAACCGCACGCCCTCGTAGCTGCCGGTGACGATCTGCCCGCGCGTCAGCGCTCGTCGAAAGCCATTCCACTCGCCGGGGTTCGCCGTCGCGACGAGCGGCTTCAGCTTCGCTTCGACCGCGATGCGCTCACCGACCTCGACCGGCGCCGACTCGAAGCCGAAGAGCTGCGCTCGAAACCGCGCCGGCTGACCTGCTGCCCGCACCACCTGCACGAGCAGCTGCACGCCGCCCTCGACCCGCCGCGCCGACTCGACCTCGCCTTCAATCACCACCCGCTTACCGGGCTCGATCTCGAGGCCCTGCGTGCCCGCGTGCAGTGACGCGAGCCCACCACCCAACGCGAGACACGCGATCAGCATCGCGACCCGCGAGAAGGGCTTTCCCTGTCGCCAGAAGGCGATCAGCCCAGCCAGACAACCAACC
>JAEUJR010000429.1 GCA_016793585.1 Archangium sp. | reverse complement strand
ACCTGCCCGCGCTCGAAGATTCGAAACCGCTTCGCGATCTCGTCGATCTTGAACGCCGACCGCGCGCGCAGACCCGACGCCTTCGCCTGTTTGAAGAAGCGATCTTTGGGCTGATACGGCCGGTTCGCCATCTCGTCAGTGCTGGGCGGTGGGCGCGCCGCTCTCGGCCGAGAGATCGTCACCGTTGGCGACGCTCTTCACCTTCTCGAAGAGCTTCATGTAGCGGGTCTCGGCGTAGTCCTTCACCTTCTCGGCGTTGATGCGGCGCGCGCCCTGGTTCGAGATGAGGGCCTGGAACACGCGCGTCTTCGGAGCCGCCTTGTCGTTCGCGTACACGGTGACGGTCGCGGCGATCGGGCAGACGTTCGCGACCGTGACGGCGGCGGTGCAGGCCTGCACGGCGAGATCCTTCGCCTCTTCGTTGAACCACTGCACGTAGATGACGGCGTGCGGCGCGTCGGTGTCGACCTCGAGGCGGCCGAGCTTGTCCTTCAGATCGGTTCCGGCGAGCGCCTCCTTCACGTTGGCCTCGCACTTGGCCTTCACGTCGCCAGCGGCTTCGGCGCGCTCCATGGCCTTCTGCAGATCCTTCAGCTTGAAGCCGGCGTCTTTCGCGATGGCGGGCAGCCGGGCCTCGGGCTTCATCGCCTGCACGCGCGGGTCAGCGAGCGCGAGCGTGGCCTGACGGAACATCTTGAACTCCTCCTCCGTGAGCTCGACCTTCTCCATCGAGAAGGCGGTGGTGGGCAGGAGCGAAACGGCGACGAGGGCAGCGAGGAACCAACGCATCGGCAAGAGACCTCCAACGGGGGGCTGCGGTATAACCGGAACATGGCTGGCTGTGGGAAGTGCGGAGCGAAGCTCGACATCGGAATCGCCGCCGTCGGCCGAAGGGACACGTGCCCTTCGTGCGGGGCCGATCTCCACGCGTGTGTGCATTGCCGGCACTACGACGAGAACGTCGCCAAGGAATGCAAAGAGCCCTTCGCCGAGGTGCCTGGCGACAAGGAATCCGGCAACTTCTGCGACCTCTACCAGATCGGTGATGGCGTCGATCGCGGCGGCAATGCGTCGAAATCAGCGGCGCTGTCGGCGGCCGAGGCGCTGTTCAAGAAGTAGGAGCACGGCCAGCACCGGCGCGCCATCGACGCTCGTGCAACCGGTCTTCGCAGGCGGCTCTCCACATTGCACCGGAGCGCAGCCATCGCCTTCGCTGCAGAGCTTCTCGGCGCACTGCCCCGACGCGGGAGCATCGAGCGTCACCTCGATCGATCCATCGGCCAGCTCACGCACGTCGTTGAGCGCGAAGCCGCTCGGTTGGCCCGAGTAGAGGTTCGAGCCGTTGCTCGGGTTGGTCTTCGAGCGCACCGAGTTCGACGCGTCGTTGAGCAGGCTCGAGCCCGCGCGGAAGAGATCGTCTTCGGCCTTGAAGCGCCGGTTCGCCTCGAGGTCGAACGCTCCATCGGCCTGCACGAGCCGAATGTACGGGTGCCACGCGTCGCAGTTCACGCAGTCGAGAATTCGGTTCACGAAGTCGCCCTCCTTCGCGCCGAGCTTGGGGAAGCTGCCTTGCGACGTCACCGAGGCGACCGCGCGATCGACGTGAAAGACCGCGAGCCCACGAACGGGCAGCGCCCTGTCGAACGCACCCGGCCCGCGGTTCTCGATCAGGAAGTACTCGTCACCGACGCCGACGCGCGCGACGTCACCGCTCGTCTCGACGGGCCGGAGCGTGATGCGTTGTCTGCCCTGCACCTGAAGCCAGTTCGCCCACCGCAGGCGAAAGCGCGTCTCGGCGTCGGGCAACACGATGTTCTGGTCGTAGAGCCATGCGCCCATGAACGAGAGCTGCAGCCCCGCGTAGTTGCCCGCCTCGTCGTAGAGATCGGTCAACCCGAGCAGATGGCCGAACTCGTGCACCATCACGAAGACGTCGGTGTCTCCGGCGACCGCCACGTGGGGAATACGAATGCCATCGGCGACGAGCGGGCCGTTCGTGCCGCCTGCGAGGTTGTCGCCGCGGTTGAAGTACCCGATGGGAAACGCGATGCCGCCGAACGGAACGTTGGTGAGCAGCATCACCCCGTCGGCCCAGCGATCGGGGGTGCCCGCGCGGCCGGTCACGTCGAACTGCGTGAAGTCGAGCTGCTCGTCGGTGCGCTTCACCGCGTCGCGCAGCAGATCGATGCCCGCCGAGAACGAGTTGATGTCACCACGCGCGACGCGGCAGGTGGGGAACTGCGCGGCCGGGAGCGGACAAGTGTCGTAGCTGATCGTCGGGCCCACGGTGACGCGCGGGCGATAGCGGCCGAGGCTCGCCGTCTCGTAGTAGCGGACGAAGCCGTTCGGATCGTCAGGCGAGAAGAAGCGCTCGAGCTTCGCGCGATCGATCGGCGGGAAGCCCTTCACCTCGACGGGAATCAGCAGCACCCGCACGTCGCCGAGCGACGGGACCTTTCGGGGCCCCACGTCGTCGCGCTGGGCGAAGTGATCCATGTAGTCGGCCCAGGCGAGCGCCGGAAATGACAGCAGCAGGAAGACGAGTCGTGACACGAGGGCGGGTGTCGCACGCCGTCACGCGGCCCCGCAAGTCATCGCGCGCGCGGCGGCGCATGCTCACTCGGCGCCGGCACCGAGTCGCGCAGCGCCTTCAAGGACCGGGCGATGGAGCGGCACCCGTCGATGAGGGCCTTCTTGTCCTCCGTCACTGCGAAGGTCGCGAGCATGACGCCGACGTAGGTGGAGCCGATGGCACCGCCATAGGTCTCGACGCTGGCCTCTCCGGCGAGCTTCGCCAGTACGCCGACCATGCCTGTGTCCGGTGGGTGCCCCTTGAAGTGCGCGCCGCCGAAGCGGGTGCCCGCGATCTCCAGCGAGTCGGGCTCGGAGCTCGACGCGCCGAAGCCCTTCATGGCGCTCTTGCGAAAGTTCACCTCGTACTGCTCCGGAAAGAGCTCGCCCGAGGCGTCGGTGAAGGTGAACGAGCACAAGCCGTCGCCGTCGGGTGGAGTCGCCGCGAAGTGATCGAAGGTGGGCTCCGTCTGTTCGGTCGAAGACCAGCCCGGCGGCAGCGTCAGCTGAAACGCGCCGTGGTGCGCGATGAGCGTCTTCGGCTCCTTCTTGCAGCCGAGCAGCCAAGACATCACTAGAAGGACGACGAGATGCCGCTGCCCCATGAACTCTCCGTGACCGAGGTGAAGGCGTGGCTCGACGACGCCGCGCGTCCCTCCCCAATCCTGCTCGACGTGCGCAACCACGACGAGTGGAACCACGTACACCTGCCGAAGAGCCTCTTCATTCCACTCGGCGAGCTCGAAGACCGTCACGACGAGCTCGACGCGCACAAGGGCTCACCCATCGTCGTCTTCTGTCACCACGGCGTGCGCAGCCTCTACGGCGCCGAGTACCTGCGCGAGCTCGGTCACGACGCCACCTCGATGCAGGGAGGCATCGACGCATGGTCTCAGCAGATCGACCCCACCCTCGAGCGCTACTGAGCCTCGACAGCCCCGCAAAAACCGACTTTCGTTCGCGCTTCATGCGCGGCGGAATTCTGAAGTGCAGTTGTCTTCTGGCGCTGGGGTGGGCTGCGGCGGTGCAGGCCCAGGAGGACGGCGGCGCGCCAGCGGTCGAGGCCGATGCGGGGGTCGCGATCGTGCTGGCTGCATCTCCGAGCTTCGTCGACGAGAACTTCCACGGCACCCGGGTCTACACGTCGACCTCGCACTACGAGGTCGGGCTCATGCTCGGGCAGGGCGGCTTGTTGTTCGCCGATGGCGTGGCGCCGATTCCGCTCAACGGCGTGGTGCTGCGAGAACGCAACGGCATTCTCTCGTACCTGCTCACGGTGCTCGCCGGGCAGGCGTTGAGCTCGTGGGCGATCGCGAGCTCGGCCGTCGAGGTGAAGAACGTGCGCACGTCGAGCTCGACCGACATTCGGTACAACGCCGACGGCAGTCGAACGGCCGTCACCACGACGACGACCACGGCCGACGTCAGGCAGCTGAAGTCACAGGAGCAGGTCGACCGCGAGACCGAGGCCTCGAACCGGAGCATCTCGGGTGGCTTCGTGGGCCACACCTTCGGCGACCTCGCGATCTACGCAGAGGTCCCCGCGCTCTCGGGCGGCCGGCCGGCGGGCGCGGGCTACGAGTTCACCTTCGGCGGCCACGGCGAGCTCTTCGAGCTGATGCACCTGCCGGTGGTGCTCGACGTCGGCGTTCACCTCGCGAATGTCCGCGTGAAGCGACCCAACGCTCCGGGCATCGGAGGCCCGTTCCTGTATCACTCGGCGGGCGGGCTGCTCGGGCGGCTGCACGTGCCAGTCACCCGCTTCGCGGCGGTGTCGGTCGAGTGGGTGCTCAACTTCCTCTCCATCGGCTACCTGCTCGACCCTGAAGGGCTGCTGGCCGATGGAAGCCGCCCGTTGAGCCCCCTGCGCTTCACGCTCGACGTCTTCGCGACCGACTTCGTGTTCCTGCGGGGAGAAGCGACGTTCGGCATGCTGGGCGTGAGCGATGGCCGGCTCGGCGTCTCGCTGACGGCGGGGGTGCGACTGTGAGCGCACGGCTCTTCACGGTGGTGACGCTGATCGCGGTTCGCGCGCTCGCGGCAGACTTCACGGTGGGCTCTTTGCTGAAGGACGAGCGCAAGATCATCTCGGGCCGGGTCGGCGCGACGCCTGGAGACGTCAGCGCGCGTGGGCTCTTCGTCTCGGGAACCCGTGGCGACCTTCCCTACACGCAGGCCGGTGGCGAGGTGATCGTTCGTGGAGGGCTGCACTTCTTCCAGACGTCGTTCGGAGGCGTTCTCGGCGCCGAAGCAGACTTCTCGATCGGCGGCGCGAGCAGCGAGAAGTCGAGCGATGGCACCATGCGTGATCAACGAAGAGAGGGCGGCACGGCGGCCGAGCGCGCCCAGTCGCTGGTGTGGATGACGTCGCGCCTGGGGCTTCGGGTCTCGCTCTCTCTGCCGATTCTGCAGCTCGGCTCGTCGACGGCGTTTCGTCTCGGCATGGTGGGCGGTGCGCTGCTCGAGGCCAACGGCAGCCGCTCCTACGAGTTCAGCCCGGCCTTCACCGCGGGCGCGCAGCTGGGCTTCGTCGTCGGGCCGCTGGCGGGCCTCGCCTCCTACCTGGCGGTGCCCACGCAGGGGCTCGAACAGACGCTCACGCGACACACCCTCTCGCTCGAGCTGGGCGTCGGCCCGATCGTGCTCGGAGCCTCGGTGCAGCTCGACGCGCTGACGCTGGCTGCGGTGCGTGGCGCCGCGCAGGGCCCGCTGACGTCGCAGACGATCGGCGTGCACGCGGGCTACCGCTTCCCGCCGTTCGACGTGCGGTGACTACTTCTTCTCGGGCGCCTTCTCGCTCACGGACGAGAGGTCGACGTTCACCTTCTTGAACTCGCGGGGCTTGAGCTCGACCTTGAAGGGGAACGGCTTGTCGAGCGTGTCGGCGCGAACCTCGAGGTCGTGCGTGCCCTCCATGAGCTTGATGTTCATGCCCACCTGCCCGAGTTTCTGACCGTTGCGCCAGATGCTGGCGCCCTTGATCACCGGGTTGATGGTGACCGAGATGGTGCCCTCTTCGAACGTCTTGTTGATGGTCTTGGTCTCGTTCGGCTGCCCGAACTCGAACTTCTCTTCGTGGCGAATGCCGCGCTCCTCGTTCACGAGCAGGATCGTGTCGTTCACGAAGGCGCCGCTCACGCGGTCGAGCGGGGTCTCGCCGAGATCGATGCGCTGACGGTTGGGCGCGTCGGGCGGTGGAATGACCTGCACGCGCACGCGCGGCTTGGTGCTGATGCTGAGCAGAATCGGCGTGCCCTCGTCGAGGCGGCGCGAGTTGAGCAGGTGGTTGATCTGATCGCGGAACAGCAGGCCCAGCACGATGAGCGAGCCGAGCGCGACGATGAGAATGACGGCCTTGAGCCGGCCCGTCTGGCGCGCCTTCATCTCGCGCACGTCGACCAGCTTCGAGACCTCGCTCTTGTCGAACAGCTTCGACTTGCGGGGCGGCGGCGAGGCCTTCGCAGCAGGCACGGCAGGCCGTGACTTGCGGGGCGGCGCCTCGGGCATCGCGCTCGAGGTCGACCGCCTGGGCGGCGCGGGCTTCTTCCTGTCTTCGACGGGCGGCAGCTCTTCGGCGGTCGCGTCGTTGCGCACGGGCACGCGGGTCGAGGTGCGGCGGGGCACGCGCGCGGCCTCCATCTCGGCGTCGGAGGGCCTTCGCGCGATCGACGTGGCGTAGCTGCGAGACGGCATGACGGTGCCCGCAGGCAGCTGGAAGCCGCCGATGCTGGGGCCGTCGTCGACCTCGTCGGGCATCATCGTCGGCTGATCGCCGGAGTCGGGCTCGAGATCGGGCGCGACCTCGTCTTCGTCGCGCGTCATGCCCGGCCCTCGCTCGGGCGGAGGCGGGCGCAGCGGCTCGGTGATGTGCAGCGGCTGCTGACCGCCCGGGTTCGACGCCAGCTCGGTCTGCGACGGCTTCTCTTCGTAGAGCGGCTGCGCGGGCTCGGCGACGGGGTTCGAGACGCTGCTCTCGGAGGCAGGCGCCGGCGCGCCGAGGCGGGCCTCTTCACGCAGACGATCGGCGAAGATCGTCTCCATCAGCTCGCTCACCTGCACGCTGGTGGCGACGGTGCCTTCCTGAACGAGGTACTGCTCGAGCGCCATCTGGAACTGCCGGGCGTCGCGGTAGCGATCTTCGGGGTCTTTCGCGAGCGCGCGCATGATCACGTCGTCGAGCGACGTGGGCACCTCGGCCACCTGCGACGGCTTCTCGATCGCGCACTCGAGCGCGGCCTGCAGCGTGGCGATCTCGCTGTCACGCTTGAGGGGCCGAACGCCGGTGATGAGTTCGTAGAGCACGAGGCCGAGCGCGAAGATGTCGGTGCGCGCGTCGAGCGGCTTTCCGCCCGCCTGCTCGGGCGCCATGTAGGCGAACTTGCCCTTGATGGCGCCCGACTTGGTGTTCGAGACCTGATCGGCGGCCTTGGCGATGCCGAAGTCGACCAGCTTCACCGAGCCGTCGAAGCTGACGAGGATGTTCTGCGGCGAGATGTCTCGGTGGACGATGCGCAGCGGTCGGCCCTGCTCGTCCATGCGCGAGTGCGCGTAATAGAGGCCAGCGGCAGAGTCGGCGACGATGCGAATCGCGAGCGGGCGCGCCACCCACTGCCCCGTGCTCCACGCGCGGCGCATGATGCGGCCGAGATCTTCACCGTGAATGAACTCCATCGCGATGAAGAACGTGCCGCCGTGTTCACCCAGGTCGTAGATCTGCGCGATGTTCGGGTGGTTGAAGCGCGACGCGATGCGCGCCTCCTGCAGGAACATCGCGACGAACTCGGGGTCTTCGGCGAGGTGCGCGAGAATGCGCTTCACCACGATGTGGCGGTTGAAGCCCTCGATGCCCGTCTGCCGCGCGAGCCACACCTCGGCCATGCCGCCGGTGGCGAGCTTCTTCAGCAGCTGGTATTTGCCAAACGACTGACTCACGGAGAGCCCGGGAGCTTAGCGGCAGATCGTCTTCTCCAACCACAATGTTCCTGAGCGCTTACCTCGCCGTCGTCCTGAGTCAGCCAGTGCCCGAGGGCTTTGTCCCTGAAAACACGGCTGACAAGACGGCTTTCGCGGTCAAGGCCGATCGGTCAGGGTACAGCTTCGACTGGTCGGACAGCGAAGATCGCCTGCGCGGCACCCTCTCGCCCAGTGAGCTCTCGTCGGGTGACCCCCTCACGATCTCGGTGGCCCTCGGCAGCTTCGCCGGTGGCGACTTCGAGGGGCCCATCACGCTCGGGCTGGAGCAGGTCGACGGAGACTGGAAGGCGCTCGAGACAGTGCCGGCGCCGAAGACCGAGCCCCGGGTGTGGAACGCGACGTTCACCCCACCCGCCTCGGGGCGCTACGCGGTGAAGGCCACCTTCCGCTCGAGCCGGCAGAAGTCGGTGCGTGGGGTGATCGAGGTGGGCATGGGTCGCGTCTCTGCCACGGTCGGGCTCGGCGTCGGAATCGGAGCGATTCTGCTCGCGGTGGTGTACGGGCTCTTCATTCTCTTCGGAAAGAAAGACGGAGCCACCAGTGAAGCCCCAGGGCCCCCGCCGACTGCGTGAAGACCTGATCGCTCAAGCCTGCCTCGAGGCGTACGGCAGCGTGCGTCACGACGGGCGGCTCAGTGACCGCGCCCTCGACTTCGTGCTGCGGCAGCGCAAGCAGCTGTACTCGAACGAGCGCCGCGTCGTCGCCGAGCGCGTCTACGGCCTGCTGCGCCGCCAGCGCCTCGTCGACTTCCTCGCCGAGAAGGGGTGGAAGGGCTTCGCCGCCCTCTCGGTCAGCCACAAAGATCTCGTGCGCCTGGGCATCTCGCGCATGCTCGAGGGCGAAGACGCCGACGCCGTGGCCGACACCATGGCCTTCAAGGGCGATGACGCCAAACAGCTGCGCCACATCTTCGACACGCGCGCAAAGCTCGAGAAGCTGCCCTCGCTCGAGCGCTTCGGCATCGAGGCCTCGCTGCCCGACTTCGCCGCGGCCAAACTGGTCGAGGAGGTCGGTGACGAGGCCTTCGCGGCCGCCGAGGCGATGAACGTGCGTGGGCCGCTCGTGGGCCGGGTGAACACGCTGCGTGGCACGAGGGAGCAGTGCATCGCCGCGCTGGAGCAGGAGGACGTTCGCGTC
>JAEUJR010000424.1 GCA_016793585.1 Archangium sp. | reverse complement strand
GATTCGCCCGATCCGCTGCTGACCGAACTCGAGCAGATGCTCGTCGACGTCACCCGTACCTGAACTCAGCCCAGCTGTCGCTTGATGGCCTTGATGTCGTCTTCGCACTGCTCGACGCGTGGTCGGAGGTCGTTGGTCTGTTTCAGAATCGAGACCAGCTCACGCACGTTGCCAGCGAGGTCAGTGATCGCGGTCGAAGTGCGAATCTCGGATTCGACGATTCGGCGCGAGAGTTCGTCCTTCATCTGGTCGACGTGGACTGGCAGGGACTCCAGCCTCGAGTTCGTCTCATCGATGCGCTCGTTGGTCTTGCGACCTTCGTCGCGGATGCCCTTCAGAATCTCGGTCGTGCGGTTGATTGGTTTCATGAAGGTGGGCTCTACCAACCGGTCTGACATCGAAGTCGAACACCACTCAGGTCTCCCTCGCAACCAGCGCATCCGCGCTGCGGCACGCCTCACCTCGGTCGCTTGAGGAAACTGCGTCGAGCCGCGAACCTCATGACTGGCTGACGTGCGCGCCCCGACAGGCTACGTCTGCCACGTGCAGGACGACCCCGACTCGCTGCGTGAACGGCTCGCGGCCCTCGAGGCCCGGGCCTTCTCCCTCGACGTCATCACCTCGCTCGCGGCCACGCTCGGTGAGTCGGGCGACATCGACGACGTGTTGTGGGACGTGGCCAATGGCACCGTCGCGCAGCTCGGTCTCGAAGACTGCGTCATCTATCTCGTCGACGAGGCGGCCGGTCACCTCGTGCAGCGCGCCGCGTTCGGTCCGAAGAACCCACGTGGCCGCGAGATTCTCGCGCCCATCACCATCCCCATGGGGAAGGGCATCGTCGGCACGGTCGCGCGCACTGGCGTCGCGGAGCGCATTGCCGACGTTCGCCTCGACCCGCGCTACATCACCGACGATCAGGCGCGCCTGTCGGAGCTCGCGGTGCCGCTCTTCTTCCGCGAGCGGGTCATCGGCGTGATCGACTCCGAGCACTCGCGCCGCGACTTCTTCACCGAGGAGCACGAGCGCCTCTTCGTCGCGATCGCTGCCATCACCGCCTCCCGCGTGGGCCGCACCGTGATGGACGAGCAGCTTCGCGACGCGCAGCGCCTCACCGCCGGCATCATCGAGGCCGCGCAAGACGCGATCGTCACCTTCGACTCGAAGGGCCGCATCGTGTCCTTCAACCGCGCCGCGCGAGAGGTGTTCGCGCGCGAACCCGAGCAGGTGTTGCTCACGCCGATCACCACGCTGTTGCCGGAGTGGCGGTTCGATGCCGCGTTGCCGCCCGGGCTCGTGGTGCTCGACGGGGTTCGGGGTGACGGTCGTCGTTTCCCCGCCGAGATCGCCTCGTCGCGCGTGCTGTCACGCCGCAAGCCGCTCACCACGCTCGTGCTCCGTGACATCTCTGAACGCCTGCGCGTGCAACGCGAGCTCGCCGAGCTCAACCAGCACCTCGAGCAGCGCATCGTCGAGCGCACGAAGGAGCTGCGAGACGCGAACGCCCAGAGCGAGGCGCTCTTGCTCAACGTGCTCCCCGCGGCAGTCGCCACGCGCTTGAAGCAGGGCCAGTCGATCGCCGATCGGTTCGACGACGTGACCGTGCTCTTCGCCGATCTCGCCGGCTTCACCCGCTGGGCCGCTGCGCTGGCGCCGGAGCGCGTGGTCGAGGTGCTTCGCCGAATCTTCACTGCCTTCGACGCGCTCTCGGAGCGGCACGGCCTCGAGAAGATCAAGACCATCGGTGACGCGTACATGGTGGTCGCAGGCGTGCCCGAGCCGTTGCCCGATCACCGCGCCCGCGCCGCCGAGATGGCGCTCGACATGATCGACGCGGTGAAGCGCATCGAGCTCGAGCTCGGGCACGAACTCTCGGTGCGCGTCGGCATGCACTCGGGGCCCGTCGTCGCCGGCGTCATCGGCACGCGCAAGTTCGCCTACGACCTCTGGGGCGACACGGTGAACACCTCGAGCCGCCTCGAGAGCCACGGCATGCCCGGCAAGGTGCACGTCACCGACGCGACGAAGCGTTCCCTCGAAGGGCGCTTTCGCTTCGAGCCGCGCGGCGAGATCGAGCTGCGCGGCGTCGGCCCGACGGTGACGTGGTTTCTCGTGGGCCGCTAGCGCTTCCGTCGACGCAGCAGCAACGCCGCGAGCGCGAAGCCGAACACGTCGAGCGGTGACGCCGT
>JAEUJR010000388.1 GCA_016793585.1 Archangium sp. | reverse complement strand
CCGCCGGGGAAGAAGACCGAGTTGCGGAGCGGGAGGATGGGCAGCACCGCCGGAATGTCGTCTTTGTTGATGGTGCCCGGAGGCTGCATCGCGGCCGGCATCGTCTGGGCGCCGGCTCCCTTCTTCTTGTCGTCGGACATGATTGCTTCTTTCAGGGGTCGGTACTGCGAGAGGGCGCTGGCCTCCTGTGCGAGGACGTCAGCGGGTGAGTGAAGGGTAGCAATCGTTTTCGTCGCGGCAATGGCCACGAGCGAAAAAAGGACCATTCGACCGGTGCGGTCGCCCCGAATTCGACCTGGGCGGCGGCAACGGGCACAATCGGCCATTGGCTTCCCTCATGCGCACACTCCACCAAAGACACGTCTGGGCCGTGGTGATCGCCTTCCTCGCGAGCTGCGAAGGCTGCTTCGGCTGCAAGACGTCGCCACTCGATCAGACAGGCAGCACGCTGCCGCGCACCTGCAAGGCCGAAGCGCCGCTGATCGAGCCACAGAAGCTCGACATCTTGTTCGTCATCGACAACTCGAACTCGATGCGTGAGGAGCAGGAGGCCGTCGCCCGCGAGCTCACCGCCTTCGTCGACGAGATCAAGAAGGCCGGCGGCGTTCGCCAGGACTTCAACGTCGGCGTGATCACCACCTCGGTCTACCAGCACAGCTCGCAGAACGGCGTCGTCTTCTTCCGTGAGTACCCGACGCAGTCGGGCCGGTTGCAGCCAGTGCCCGATCGAGGCGCCGATGGCGGCGTGGTGCTCGGCACCGGCACCGAGCGGCTGCTCACCGGCGAAGATCCCGAGCTCGTCGACAAGTTCTCACGGCTCGTGCAGCAGGGCGTCGCGGGCTCTGGGCAAGAGACGCCGTTCGAAGCGGTGCGCCTCGCGCTGATGAGCGATCTCATCAAGAAGCCGCTCGCCGAGGGCGGCAACGGTGGCTTCCTGCGTGACGGTGCGCGCCTGCTCGTGGTCGTGCTGACCGACGAAGACGACTGCAGCGAGACGACCCGGCCCTCGCGCGTGAAGGTGTCTGACAACCCGGCCGTCGCCGATTGCACCGACCAGGCGAACAGCCTCGGCACCGTGAATGAGTACCACCGGCTGTTCAGCCAGGAACTCAAGAACGCCGACGGTCTGCCGAAGGAGGTCATCTGGACGGCGATCGCTCCGGTGGCGCGCTCGAACAAGGCGGCCATGGCCCTCGTCGACAACGGCCAGGTGCGCAACACCGACTGCCCCACCTCGAATCAGGGGGGCTTCCGTCACCGGCAGATGGCCGAGGCGTTCGACTCTTCGCTGATCAACCTCGACTCGATCTGTCGCGACTCCTTCCGCCAGACGCTGATCACCATCGCCGAGCTCGCGTCGGTGAGTCAGACGATCGAAGTGAAGAACGCGCCCGATCCCCGAATGCTGCAGTTCAGCATCACGCGCAAAGGCGGAGAGCTGGTTCAGTGTACGCAGCTCAACGGCGGCATCGAGAGCGTCACGCAGGTCGAGGCCACCGGGAACACCCGCATTCGGTTCGGGTCGCTGTGCAAACGCAGGGCTGATGACGTCGGCATCGGCATCAAGCTGCTCTGCGCCTTCTGATTCCCGATCAGGAAACGAGCCCAAACCCCAGTCGCCACACGGGTTTTGCGGGTCGTCCTGATCGGAAATAACAAAGTAATTCCAATAACTTGCGCGATCGGTGGGCTCGGGCACCCTCCGCGCCCATGTTCGCCTCCACGACCCAGACCGCGACGTTCTTCTTCGTGCCCGATGTCGCCCGCGCTTCGAACCGGAGCACCACACAGGCCGCGCCAGTTCCGCCAACGACGACGGCTCCAGTTCGGCTCACGTGGGTCGTTCAGTGATCAGCTGGCGCCGGCGTGATCAGCTCTTTCACTTCTGCGCCGCGTTGTTGGTCGCATGCTCGTCACCATCGCCGGAGCCCGAGCCCGAGTTCGATGCCGGCGCGCCCGATGCCTGTGACGTCGACGGTGGCGTCTGCGCCGGGCTCACGCGAACGAAGTGCCGCGTCGATCGCCTGTTGTTGCAGGCCTCGGCGTGCGCCGTCGTCGAAGACTGCACCGCCTACCGCTTTCCGCCGAACTGCCTCGAGTACGGCCGTTGCCCGAGCGTGGCGGTGAACTTCGGTCAGGAGGCCTCGTTCTCGCTGGCTGCGTCGCGCGAGCTGAACGCGTTCTGTGGCGGCACGACCTGCCGGCCGACGACGACCTGTACCGAGACCCGCACGCCCACCGTCGCCTGCGTGAGCGGCCGCTGCGTGTTGACGTTCGCTGCCGTCGTCGATGCCGGCGTGCGTGACGGCGGCCCCTGATCAGTCGTCTGCGTTCGACCGAACCCGACGTAGGGTCCGGTGCCTATGCGTTCGATGCGATTCGCGCTCCTCTCCGTGCTCGCGGTCAGCTGTGCCACCACACCTCCCGTGAAGGAGCAGACGAAGCCCGCCGAGCCAGCGCTGAAACCGCTCCCGAAGCTCACCTCGCCTGGCGTTCGACTTCCCGCAGGCGCGAGGCCGCTCGGGTACCAGCTCGAGCTCACGGTGTTGCCCGGCCAGGAGCGCTTCTCGGGGCGCATCACCGCGAAGATCGAGATCGCCACGGCGATGGAGGTGCTCTGGCTGAACGCGACCGAGCTGAAACTCGAGCCCACCACGCTGCTGACTGAGCATGGCCAGCGCACCGCCGAGCCGGTGATCGTCGATGGGCACTTCGTCGCCCTGGTGCCCCGCTGTGAGGTGAAGCAGACGACGTGTCTGATCCCAGCCGGCACGCAGGACGTGACGATCGCGTTCGATGGCGCGCTCTCGAAGAAGGACACCGACGGCCTCTTCCAGTCGAAAGAAGGCGACGAGTGGTACGCCTACACGAGCTTCGAGCCCATCGATGCGCGCCGCGCCTTCCCGCACTTCGATGAGCCGCAGTTCAAGGTCCCCTGGGAGATCTCGCTCATCGTGAAGGCAGAGCACGTCGCGCTCGCGAACACGCCGCAGGTCTCGGAGGAGAAGCTCGACAACGGTCTCAAGCGGGTGCGCTTCGCGAAGTCGCTGCCCCTGCCGAGCTATCTCGTGGCCGTCGCGGCCGGCGCGTTCGAGTTCGTCGATGGGGGCCTGCATGGCGAGAAGAAGACCCCGGTGCGCATCGTGGTGCCGAAGGGCAAGAAGGCCGAAGCGGCGTGGGCGGCCGAGTCGACCGGCATCATTCTCGAGCGGCTCGAGGCGTGGTTCGGCCGGCCGTAC
>JAEUJR010000384.1 GCA_016793585.1 Archangium sp. | reverse complement strand
GCCGAGTAGAAGACGTCGACGCCATCGTCGAAGCCCGAGCACGACAGGTTGGCCGTGGCTCCGCGGGTCGTGCCCTGCACCGTCGTGCCGAGCGAGATGGCCTGCGGCGCGGTGCACTGGTCGTTCGCCGGTGTCGGCACGTAGTCGACGCGCACGACTCCGGACTGCAGGCCGTAGTCCTCGGCGATGAGCCACACGGTGGTGCCTGCGACGAGCGTCGCCGCGAGGGAGTTGCCGCTGTTGATGCAGCCGACGCCGCACGAACCGGTCGAGAGCTGCGCAAACCCCGGCGACTGGAAGTCGTAGCGGCCGCTCACCGTCGGCGTGAACGAGAACACGAGGTCGCGCGCACTGGTGCCGCAGCTCGGGAAGCCACCATCGCTCGACGGAAACGGGTCGTCGAAGGCATTGGCGAACGACACGGGCACGGGCACGCCCTCCGTCAACGCTTGCGGGGCCGCGCACGTGTCGTTCGCGGCAACGGTGAACGCATCGACCCGAAGGCTGAAGTCGTTCGGCATCGGCGAGCTGACGCCGAAGGTGACGCTCTGGCTGGCCACACCGCGGAAGGCGAGCGAGCTGGAGGTTCCCTCTCCGCACGTTCCCGCGTCGGCCACACAGCCGTTGGGCAGGACCGAGACGATGGCGAAGCCGCCGTCACTCGTGTCCGGCTGAATGGTGACGCGGTAGCCACCCGAGGCCGGCGGCGTGAAGCGGTAGAAGACATCGGCTTCGGAGAGACACGCGAACTCCTGGCGCGCGTCACGCGTCGTTCCCTGAACGGGCACGCCCAGCGAGAGCGTCTGTGCGTTGCTGCACGAGTCGTTGGGCGGAGGCTGCAACCGGTCGACGCGGAGCCGCGGGCTCGTGCCGTAGCCCGACTCGACGATGACCCAGACGGTCGTACCCGAGGCAAGCGTGAGGTCGAGTTGGTCGTTGCCCGAACGCCAACCGTACTGCGAGGCGAAGCACGAAGCCCCGCCACAGGTGCCGGTGCTGGCCTCGAACTGCGCCTGACTGACGAAGCGATAGTCGCCGGTCGTCGGTGCGACGAACGTGTAGACGACCTCACGTTGGCCCGGCGTACCGCACGGCAGCCCACTGGCCGGCAGGTCGTCAACGGCGTTGTCGAGCGAAGCCGTCACCCAGGTCGACAGCGGAAGCGTCGCGGCTCCGGCGCAGGTGTCGTTCGCGGGGGGCGTGATGGAGCGCACCGTGAGGTCGAACTCCTGCTCGAAGCCTTGAACGAACATCGTCACGGGCGTGCCCGCGGTGGCGCGGAAGTTCTCGGAGCTCGTCGCGTACGCGCTGCAGGTGAGGCCACCGTCAGCACAGCCCGAACCGAAGCCCAGCCGGGTTCCATACACGCCTGCGTCTGTACCCGTGACCGAGACGTTGAAGGCGCCCGTCGTCGCTGGCATGAACCGATAGAACACGTCCGACTCCGGCCCCGGGCACTGCACCTCGTTCGTCGCGCCAAGCGTCGTTCCCCGAACGGGCGTGTTGAGCGTCACCGCCGTCGCTGCCGGGCAGAGGTCGTTGGGCGGACGAGCCATCAGCTGGGCCGTCAACGTCATCGTCGGGCTCCACCACGCGGGCTGGGGCTCTGCGACGACGAACACCGTCACGCCCGCGGTGAGGTCGGCCTGTACCTGAGGCCCGCCAGTGCCGAGACACGAGGTGCTGCACGCGCTCGCGAGGAGCGAGACCTGCCCTGCCGTGATGCTGAACCGGTAGCGGCCGCTCACCGCGGGCGTGAAGGAATAGAAGAGGTCGTCGGCAGGCGAGCCACACCCTCCGTCGCCGTAACTGAAGTCGTCGAAGGCGTTGGCGAGGTCGAGGGCGACGGGCGTGCCGACCGGGAGCACCGTGGGCGAGTTGCAGGTGTCGTTCACCGCCGGCGTGACCGTGTTGACGACGAGCGAGAAGGTGCCGCTCCCTGAGTAGCTGTCGACGATGACGTTCTGTGCGGCGCCTGCCGAGGCCGCAAACCGGTACGTCGTTGCCGAGCCGCTGCAGATGCCCGCGTCACACCCGCTCGAGAGACGAACGACGGGGAAGTAGCAGCCGCCGTCCTGACAGGCCGCGGAGAATGGGTCGATCGCGCCGCCATCAGCCATCGTGCCCACGACCTGCGCGCGGAAGAAGCCCGAGGTCGGTGGCGTGAAGCCGTACGCCACGTCGGCGCCCCACAGGTAGGCGCAGTTGAGGTCGTCGGTCGCGTCGATGGTCGTGCCCTGAACCGGCACGCCGAGGCCGATGGGCGTCGCGTTGGCGCAGTGGTCATTCGCCGGAGCCAGCGCCTGCCTGAGCGCATTCGCTGGTTGTGAAACGGTTTCACCGGAACACGCCGCGAGCGCAGCGAGGACCACGCCTGAAAGCCATCGATTCATGAGTTCACTCCCCACGCCACAGCGCAGCGCCCGGCCAATTGGTTCACGGTGAGGCTTCGACACCCGACGTCTCGGCATTGGGACTTCTGTCTGCACCCGGCCCTTCCCGTCAGGCGGGTTGTGAGGTGACGCGCGTTCCGTCACTTCGCCAGCACGCCAGCAGCGCGAGGCAGGCCCAGTCGGCGGGGCGATGGAGCGGAAAGTCGAAGAGGCTCCGGGTGACCAGGACGAGCAAGGCCGCCGTCACGAACGGCTGACGTGCGTCTCGCAGGCGCCTCACGAACCAGAACGCCAACGCGCCGACGGCAACCGGACCGAGCTCGAGCCACAGCTCCAACCAGTCGTCGTGCACGTGGTCTTGCAACCCGTTGAACGGGAACTCGGGGTGGGCCTGCACGCACGCCGCGTCGTCACCACAGCGCGCGCGCCAGAGCTCGAGCTCCCACCCGGCCCAGTGCAGCTCGATGGCGCCAGGGCCCAAGCCCGTCAGCGGTGCCTCGAGCAGGTGCGGCGTCACCACCTGCGTCAGGTACCAGCGGCCGCGCAGCGCACGCAGGGGCTCACGGTCGAACACGCCGAGCGAGAGCACCCCCACGACGACGAACGCGGCGGGAACGACCCATCGCCGAACGTTCGGGAGTCGCGCGACGAGAAACATCGCCGCGACCGACACCGAGGCGAGCGTGGCGAACGACTGGGTGAACGAGAGCGCGAGCACGACGAGCGACCCGAGCGCGAGGCGCACGCCCCGGCGCAGCGGCCAGCACACCCACGCGATGGCGGCGACGGCCGAGGCGACGAAGTCTGGGTTGCCCAGCGTCGACGAGCGCGTCATTCGGCCCGACGCGCCGAAGGTGAAGAGACCGAAGGTCTGCACCACCGTCAGCCCGCAGACGACGAGCAACGCGGCTCCGATGATGGTGGCTGTCTGCCGTTCGTCGACGTCGAACGTCGAGAACGCCGCGACCGCCAACGAGCCGATGAGCAACACCGGCGTCGAGGGCGCGCTCCAGGCGCCATTCACCGTCGCGCTCAGCCCCACGGCACCGGCGAAGACGAGCATCGGCACGGGGAGCCGCCGCCAATTCTGGTACACCGACGGCAGCGCGAGCAGCACCCCGAGCGAGAGAATGACAAGTTTGGGCGTGTGAAACGCCGAGTCCAACACCGGCACGAAGACGAGCAGCACCAGCGCGACGGTGACGGGCGGGAGCCACTTCACGGCGCGGGCACGAACTCGTACGTCAACGCGCCGTCGGCCTCGCGCACGACCCACTGGTAGTCACCGCTCGTCAGCGCCTCCGACTGCTCCTTCGGCAGATGCGTTCTGACGTACCCGTCACCGGCGCGGCCTTCGAGGCCGTCGAACGTCGAGGGCAGGTCGAGGTCGACGGCAACGCTCTGGCTCGTCTGGCCGGGCGCGAGGTCGCCGATGCGCGTGTTCCGACGAAAGTCGCTGCCAAGGTACAGGTTGAGGAACGGGGTCGTCGTCTCGTTGCGAACGGTGACCGAGGCGGGGCGGCTGCGGTGGTTCCACGACAGGCCCAGCGCCAGCGCGCCCATCAGCACGAGCCAGCCCGGCGCAGACAGCGCCAACAGCGGACCCGTTCTGGTCGCGAGCCAGGCGAGCGTCGCCGCACCGGTCAGCCCTCCGAGGAACGCGATGGCCGGCACGATGAGCACGGTGAGGTACGCCTGGGTCTCGCGCGAGCTCGTGAGCAGCGAGGCGACGCCGTACGACGAGAGCGCGCCGACGAGCAGGCCCGCGCCGCCGCCGAGCACGAACCCGAGACAGCCGAGGCCGACGCGCCTGTTCATGACGTCTTTCGCAGACCGCTGTCGTCCCAGTTGCCGAAGCGCTTCCGGGCGGCGCAGTTCTTCACGAGGGTGGCCAGGCGGGTGGCGAACTCCTTCGGTTGTTTGCGTTGCTCCTCGATGTTGCCGGCGCGCACACGTCGGTAGAGCGGCGGGCACGACTCGAAGAACTCACGGGCTCCGGGCTCGGCGTCGAGCGCGGCGAGAATGTCTTTGGCGACGACGAAGCCCTTCGTCGAGAGGTCGGGCAGCACCCGCTCGCCGGCGGGCGTCATGCGGCCTTCTTTGATGAGGCGGCGCGCGCGCTCCTTGTTCAGCTCGGTCCAGTTGCTCCTGGGGCGGCGCGGCGAGAAGCGCTGCGCGCGGCGGGTGGCGTCGTATTTCTTCGCGAGCCCGTCGATCCACCCGAAGCAGAGCGCCTCTTCGACGGCGTCGAGGTACGAGATTCCGTCGCCCTTCTCTTTCAACTCGGCGACGAGCCAGACTTCGGTCTTCGTGGCGTGGTGCTTCTCGAGCCACGCGCGCCACTGTTTTCGGGTCTTCGCTTCGAGGGTCTCGGTGATGTCCGGCACGGCGGCCGAGCGTATGCTCTCACGCATCGATCCTGCATTCGCCAAGAGGCGCCTCCAGCTCGTCACCTGCTCCATGCTGGTTGCATCGTGTGTTCACTCACCCGAGATGGATGCGGAGGTCGAGCGCGGCGTCGCGGCTGCCGTGACGCCATACAAGCGGCCCCTCGTCGGTGCGCCGCGAATCATCGGGTCTGCCGCGCTCGAGCATGCCTACTGCCCGCCACCGCGCAGCCAGCTCACGTGGGACCAGATGCTCGACTGCGCCGACTACGAAGACAGCTCCGGTGACCCGAAGGTGGCAGCAGCGCTCTGGGTCAGGGTCGCGACGATGGGGGTCACGCCTGCACAGCGATGTCTTGCGCTCTCTCGCCTCGAGCTGCGCACCGACGGGCGATTGTTGGGGCTGGTGCCGCCGTCGACGATGACGGAGTGCCAGGCGGCCTTTCAGGCGCAGGCAGACCGCTGCTCCGCGACGTGCACGCTCGAGCTGGCCGCGTGCCGCCAGCGACAGCTGGAGCAGACCCCGAATCGCATCACGTCAGCCGAGATGGCTCTGTTGGCCCGCGGGCTCACCGACGACGTCATCCTCACCGAGCGCCCAGACTTCCCGCGCTGCGGAGAAGAGTTCACTGCCTGTTATCGAAGCTGCACCATCGTGCGCTGAATCGAGGAGCGACCCTGAAGACGGCCATTCGCATTCGTGGGGCCGAAGGCGACGTGCGACTGGAAGGAGAGACGGCCGACGCCATCGAGGTGCTGCGTGGCCTCACGCTCACGGTGGGTTCCTCTGCCCACACCGGCCTCACTGTCTGCGGCGTAGCAGGCGAACCAGCGCGAGCACGCCGAGGCCGACCGCACCACCGACCGACTCACAGCCTCGAGACACGGGCACCGGCGACGGCACCGCGGGAATCACGCCCGACATGGGGTTGATGAGGCTCTGGTTGTCGACGACCACCTCGGGAGCGCCCTCTTCCCGCAGGGCTTCGATGCGCAGCGACGCCGGCAACAACCGCACGTTCACGTCAGCCGGGTTGAAGCGGCCCTGCGAGAAGGGAATGACGAAGCCCTGCTCGGTGGTGAGGGTCGCGCTCTTCTCGCCGCGCTGGGCGTTGCACGAGACGTGCATGGTGGCCTGGTGCTCGTTGCTCACGTCCGGGAGCGCCGGGTTGAACGAGAACGCCGGGTCTTTGTTCATGTCACGGGGTGAAATCGTCGTGTACAGCCGCGTCAGCACCGGGCTCTCGTCGAAGAGCGACTGCGCGTCTTGTACCGGTTTGACGACGCGCTCCCAGATTTCGTCGGCCATCGCCTGCGGCTGAAAGTTGGGAGCGGGCGCCTGCGCCTTGAAGAAGCGGTAGCTCTGGAAGAACGTGTCGGCGGTGACGTTCGCGGGCTTCGGCAGGTACTTGAGCAGAATGGCCTTGAGCGGCCCGGGCAGCGCGAAGCCCTGCGTGAAGGTTGGCGCAACGAACCGATTGGCGAAGAGGGTGTCGATGAAGGCCTCGGGCGTCGCCGCGGCCGCAAGCTGGGCCCTGGTGCCGAAGCGCTGCGGAGGCGCGAGCACGTTGCGCATGACGCTGCTGGGGCCTGCGTACTCGGTGATGAAGCTGTGGCGTTCGGGCGCCTCGCCGACGGCGGCGATGACGACTTCGTTGTAGTTGGCTCCGGCCGCCTGCCAATCGATGCGCGCGTCGTTGAGCACGGTGTGGTGGTAGTTGCGGGGAATCGCGCGACCGTTGCCCAGCATCCACACCTGCACGCCCATGTTCGGGGTCGCGCCCACACCCGTGAGCGTGATGGGAATGGCGCCGACGTCGCTCTGGTAGCGGAGCACCACCGGCTGCAGGTCGCCGGTCGTGTTGCCGGCGCGCAGCTTGAGCGCGAGGAAGAAGCCACCGGGCCTGATGTAGGGGTCGACGGCGCTCTCGGTGCCGGCGGGCACGAAGAAGCGATTCGTGCGCAGCCAGTCGAGCATCTCGGTCTTCGAGTCGGCGCGCAGCACGGCGTAGTCGTAGGGACCCACCGAGTCCTGCACGACGAGCACTGGGGGCCCTCCGGCTCCCGAGGCACCACCTCCAGCCGAGGCGCCCCCAGCAGATGGGAAGGAGGCCGTGCCGCCGCCCGTACCACTGCCGAAGGGCGCGCAGTTGGCGTCGAAGGTGGTGTTGAGGCGATAGCGCGGCTGCGTCGTGGTGGTGAGCTGTACGAAGAGCTCGTCGGTGCCCAGCTCGAGCGTCGGCACGGCAGGCATGGGCAACAGCCAGCCGAACTCCGAGGCGTTCGCGCCGTCGTAGACGACCTGCACGTGGGCGGTGACCTGGCCGTTCTTGACGGCGAAGAGAATGCGTTCTCCGGCCTGCACGACGGGCACGGTGGGGTTGGGAGGCGCGAAGCAGCCGCAGGCTTCCGCGTCGGGAGCGGCCAGCAACACGGCGAGACAGCTGATCAGCCAGAGGCAGGTCTTCACGTCTTCTCCAGGAATGGGGCGGCCGCGCGTTCGACACGCGAGCGTCGTTTCCTGGGACATTGGAGGACCCGCCGAGGTCTGTCTGTTGAAGCGCCTCACGGGGTGAGGTGCAGCAACGCGCCAGACGCGGTCGAGACCCACACGTGGCCATCCGTCGTCGCGGCGATGGAGCCGATGGCTGCGCTCGTGCCGAGGTCGAGCGTCACCAGAGGACCAGCGGGCAAGGGGTAGCGGTGGAGCGAGGTCTGGCCACCTGCCTCATACCGGCGGCTCGTCACCCAGACGGCGCCAGGCGTCGAGACGAGCAGGTCGCTGTCGATGGGCCTCGAGACGAGCTCGCCGCGCCCGCGCCACCGCATCAACTGCCCAACCGAGGTGTAGAGCACCTGGTCGCCCGCGCCGCCGATGCGCCACGCGTCGAGGCCAGTCAGCGCCACCCAGCTGCCGCCCGCGGCTCGCCGCCACGCCGCCGTCGGCCCCGACTGCGGGTCGTACGTCGGCACGTACACGTCGGTGCCGCTCACGTGAACCGGCCCGGTCCGGTTCGGGCCCGGCAGGAAGAAGCTGAAGACGTCGGTGCCGTTCCACCACGAGACCGCTCCGGCGCCGCCCGAGAACCAGGCGTTCGACGGCCCCACGCTGGTGACGAAACGCGTCTCGGCTGCGATGTCGGTGAAGGTTCGCCAGGTGGTTCCGACGAGGTGATGAACCTCACCGCCACGAACGACCCAGAGGTCGGCCTCGGCAGCGGTCGCGAGGTCGCTGATGACGCCTGTGCCAGGCACCTGGAGCGCGCGCCACTGGCCCCCTTCGAGTCGCTCCACGCGCTGGTCTGCGGTGAGGCGGTAGACGTTCGTTCCGCTCGAGGCGACGACCTTCGCCACGCGTGTCACCGCCGGAGCCGTCAACGCTCCGCCCGTCCAGCGAAGGAGCAGCCCGTTCGCGCCGACGAGGAACGCGTCACGAGGCCCTGCTGCATACGCCGCGATGACGCCGACGCTCTGGCCGACTGGCTGCGCAGGCATCGGCGCGCCAGGCGTCACCAGCTCGACCAGGGTGTTGCCGTAGTACGAGCTGCCGAACGAGAGGAACTCGGTCGCCGACAGACAGACGCTGCGGGCGCCCTGCGCGTGAACCTCCTGCCACTGCCCGGCGCGCTGCACCCAGGAGGCGTGGAACTCACCGCTGTAGTTGCCCGACACCACCAGCGCGCCGCTGCAGATGGAGGCCGAATACAGCTGGTCGCTCGAGGTCGGCCCACCCATGCGCGCCTCGCTCCAGTCACGCCACGTGCTGCCGTCGAACCTGAGGAGGAAGAAGCTGCCGCTGCTGCCGATGATGTACACCTCGTTCGCGCTGCCGACGGCGATGCTGGTGACGATGGCTGGCGAGTCGGTCACCGGCAGCACGCCTGCGACCCGCTCCCACCGGCCGTCGCGGCGCGTGAAGAGCGCCTCGGTGCCGCCGAGGTACACGGTGGAGCCAGCGCCCGAGACGGCGAACAGGTCGCTGGTGATGCCGAGGTCGATGACGCTCCAACGCTGGCCGTCCCACTCGAGCACCGTGCCCCGGTCGCCGACCGCCCAGCCGCGGGTGGCGCTCTCGAACCAGACCGCGCGAAGCGTGTGGCGAACGGGTGAACGTGCGTACTGCCACGTCACGCCGTCGAAGGTGGCGATGACACCGCCTTCACCGACCGCCACCACGTGCGAGGCCGACGAGCCATGCACGCCGAAGAAGGTGCCGCCATAGACGGTGCCCTCCCAGCAGAAGCCGTCTGCCGAACACGAGACGGGTGACAGCGCCGCGCCGCCGCCCGGGCCGCCACCAGGAGCGATGCCCCCACCCGAGGCCGTGCCACCACCCGACACTCCACCGCCGACGACGACTGGCCCTCCGTCGAGCCTCGGCTGCTCCTCGGAGACGACGTTCAGACACCCGCTGCACAGCACCATCAAGACGATGAAAGACGTTCTCATGTCGGCCCAGGTGCGCGAGCCGCGACCGAGCTTCACGAAAACGACCCCGCTCGATTGGAGTCACCGCAGCTTGCGGTAGACCTCTTCATAGCGGCCGACGCGGTGCTTCCAGCCGAGCGGCAGCTGCATGCCATTGCGCATCAGCGCCTCCCACCGCGCCCGATACTCGCCGGTTCCGCTGCCCCAGACCTCGAGCGCGCGCCGCACGGCCCACGAGAGCCCACCTTCATCGAAGTGCTCGAACACGAACCCGGTGCCGCGACCCGAGCGTGGGTTGTATTGCCAGACCGTGTCGGCGAGCCCGCCAGTCTTGTGCACGAGCGGAACGGTGCCGTACCTCAAGCTGTACATCTGATTGAGCCCGCACGGCTCGTACCGCGACGGCATGAGGAACACGTCGCTGCCGGCTTCGACGAGGTGCGCGCGCGGCTCCGAGAACGCCGAGTCGTACGCCACCTTCTGGGGGAACGCGCGCGCCAGCAGGCGGAAGAACTCCTCGTACTTGTGCTCGCCTTTGCCCAGCACCACGAGCTGAAACTTGTGATGCCGCAGCAGGTTCGGCAGCGTGCTCTCGACCAGGTCGATGCCCTTCTGCCAGACGAGTCGCGCCACCAGCGAGAACACCGGCACCTCGCGCCGATAGGGCAACCGCACCGCATCGAGCAGCGCCTTCTTGCAGACCTCTTTTCCGCGCAACGACTCGGCGTTGAAGCCCACCGGCAGGTGTTTGTCGGCCGCGGGGTTCCACTCGTCTTCGTCGATGCCATTCAGAATGCCCGTCAACGCGTCGCTGCGCTGACGAAGAATGTGGTCGAGGCCGACGCCCTGCTCGCGTGTCTGAATCTCACGCGCGTAGGTCGGGCTCACCGTGGTGATGGCGTTCGCGTAGAGCAGACCCGTCATCAGGAAGCCGAGGCGGCCCGCGTTCAGCTCGTCCTGGTGGAAGAGGTACCAGGAGTCCTGCAGGCCGGTCTCGCGCATGACGCTCGAGGGGAACGTGCCCTGGTGCCCCAGGTTGTGAATCGTCAACACCGTGCGCGTGTTCGCGAACAACTTGTCCCACGAGAAGCGCGCGCGCAAAAGCAGCGGAATCAGCGACGTCTGCCAATCATTGCAATGAATGACGTCGGGAGCGAACCGCAGGTGTTGGCAGAGTTTGAGCGCCGCCCAGTTCAACACGGCGAAGCGCAGATGCTCGTCAGGCGAGTTGCCGTACAGCGACGGGCGGTCGTACAGCGGTGGGCAGCGCACGAAGTAGACGGGCACCTTCGTGCCGGGCAGCGGGCTCTCGTAGATGGAGACCTTCACCCGCGTGCCGCCGAGGTCCATCCACAGCTCGGGAATCACCTCGGTGAACTGCCGGCCCCCGCCCTTCACGCGCGAGTACATCGGCATGACCACACGAACGTCGTGACCTTCCGCAGCCAGCGCGCGGGGGAGCGCCGAGCCGACGTCGCCCAGGCCTCCCGTCTTCGCGAAAGGAGCGACCTCGGACGAAGCAAACAAGATGTTCATATCGCGGGGCCAGCGTAGCCCTGATGCCCTCGAAGGCCGTCGATCAAATGCGGCGTCGCGAGTGTGCTGCTGTGCGCCCCTCAGCGAGTCAGCGCCGAGAGCCGGAGCACGCCGTGATGGCTCTGCAAGACACCCGCGGCGACGACCCGCTCCACCGTCGCGACGTGCAGGCCAATTCGTTCGGCCACCGACTCCGCCGAGCGCTTCACCTGCTCCGCGCGCGACATCTTCGTCAGCTTGAACATGAAGCCCTCAGAGCTGCGGGAACCCCGCGCGCACCCAGTCGTTCATCGAGTCTCGGGTGAACTTGAGGTTCGTCGCCACCCGATGCCGCGCGACGTTCTCGCCTGCGTCGTCGACCGCCGTGAGGAACGCGTGCGGCTCGTACTCGTCGGGAACCAGCTCGAAGCTGACCTCGTACCAGCGGCCCTCCCACGCAATCGACAGCTTCTTCTTGAGCGCGGCGTCTCGCTGGCGCGTCGAGCGGTCGAGCACCTCTGACGCCGTCTTCACGAACGTCGCGAACGAGGGCCCGTCGAAGGGCTTCGGGTTCTTCTTGTCGCGCCCCATCACCCACGGGCTGATCAACACCGGCTCGGGCAGGCCCTCCTTGCGAATCTCCACCGCCCAGCCGTCGTCGTCTTCGTTCTTGATGACCTTCGCCGTCCACCCGTTCTTCCGCCAGAGCGTCGGCTCCATGATGTCGTCAGCCATGCGCGCCGGTGTACTCCCGATGGAGCGTTCACGCCTTGCGAATGAAGGCGTGCACCTCGGCTCGGCGGGTCTGGAGCGCGTCGCCTTCGAGCGTGAGCACACCACCCACCCGCAG
>JAEUJR010000371.1 GCA_016793585.1 Archangium sp. | reverse complement strand
CAAGTCGGCGTGCAGCTGCGCGGGTGGCCGCCGCTCCTGCCCGAGGAAGTACTGCTCGTAGGCCGCCTTGAGCTCCATGAGGTCGGCTTCGACGAGCGTGCACTCCTTGGCGGCGCTCTCGGCATCGCCCAGCTTCGTTCCTGAAGTGCGCCCTCCCAGGGCACCGTTGTTCAACGCAGCCGGCACGCCTCGAAGCCTAACCCAAGGCGAGCCGCTTCACGCGAGATCAACCGTTGCCCTCCACGCTATGTCGTGCGGGTCGGCGCCTACCGCCCGACGGGGGAGGACTCATGGGGTGGAATGCAGGGGCCTTCGGCTCGATGCGATTTCCCGATGGCGTCGCACGCGAGGCCTGGCTCGAGACGACGTCTCACACACCGCGTGGGAAGACTGGTTCGCCGAGCTCGAGGGAGCGTGGCTGCCTGATGAGCCAGTCGCCAAACGCCTGACTCGAGTCACCAAAGGGCACGAGCCAAAGAGCTATTGCATTCAGGCAGTGACGGTCGATGGGCTCGAGGTCTCGCTCCGGTGGGACGTCGGGGAAGACGGCTTTCGCGACAGCGCGGGAGACTTCGCCGCCCTCTTCCGCTGCGCCGAGTCCGTTGGCGCGACCGGCCGCCGAAATCGAAGACGCGATCCCCGTCCTCAAGAAGCAGATGACCCGGATCCGCGAGGGCGCGCCGACGGGAAAAGCCGGCGCGAGCGTGCATGACGAGGTGATGCTGCAGCTGAAGCGCTTCGACGACGCGCAGCTGCTGAAGGCCGCCACCTCGTTCCCTTCCTACCTGCCTGACGGCAAAGGGCAGGTGCCCGCCTCGAAGCTCTTCACGAAGGCGAAGGTGCGGGCGCAGCTCGGGCAGGCGAGCAACGAAGAGCTGCGGGGTGTCGCGCTCTGGGTGCTCGGCAAACTCGACCTCACGGGTGCGCGGCCGTTCGTGAGCCGGGTGATGAGTGACCCGAAGTCGGCTGATCAGCTCCGCGCCGGAGCCGTGCGGGTGCTGGGGCTGATGAACGAAGCCGAGGCCGTGCTCCGCGTCCTCGTCGAGTGGACTTCGGACGCCGAGCCGGCGCTGCTGTTTGCCGCCGTCGACGCGCTCCGCCGCCTGAAGCTGCCGGGGCTCGAGCCGAAGGTGGAGCAGGCGCTTCAGGCGCTGAGCAAGAAGACGCGGCCCGGCATGCTGGACCCCGGCTTCAGCGTAGTGACGTTCGCAGCCCAGAAGCACCTGGCCACGGGCGCCCTCGCCCGGTTCGCGGTGTCGAAGGCCCAGGCCCAGGCGCGCATCGCGGCAGCCGAAGCGGTCGTCGCCCGGGGAAACGAGGCCCAGCGACGGTTGCTGCTGACGAAGTTGAAAGAGGAGTACGGCATCGGCGTTCCCGCCGCGAAGGCCTGGCTGTTGGTCGACCCCGAAGCGGCGCTGAAGTTCGTGAAGACGGTCGGCACCCGCAAGCAACGGAAGTCGGTCGATGACCGCGTCGTCGGCGACGTGATGGAGGCCCTCGAGCAGCAGCTTCGGTCGAAGAACCGGCAGGCCTTGATGCTCACCGACTCACGTTGGGTCGACGCGCTGCTCGCCTTCATCGAGCTGAAGGACTTCTTCCTCGCCCACCGCGCGCTGGGGCTGTTGGGCAAGACGAAGCGGTCGCCGACGCTCCAGAAGCGGCTGGTCGCCCTGCTCGCGAGCGGCAAACAGTCACCCCTGGCGGTCGTCGAGGCGCTGAAGGGCCAGGGCGTGAAGAACGTGAAGGCGCTCGTGAAGCAGCGCCACGCGGCCTCGAAGGACAAACGCGAGAAGGAGCTGCTCGCGCTCTTTCTCTGACTCCGCGTGGACACGGTGATGACTCCGGGTCGACACGTGCGGTGAGGGCTCGCGGCCTCGGCTGATCAGCACCGCAGAGGGAAGAGCTCCGTGGCACCGCGGCTGCACTCCCGCGCGCCGCCGCCGTTCGCGCGGCACCTCTCGGGAGCCCACACTCATGACGCGCATCGCCCTGCCTCTCCTCTTTCTCGCCTCCATAGCCGTTGCCCAGACGTCTCCACTCGCCCAGTACCGCGCGGCCGCTTCGTCGCTCACCGACGCGAAGGCCGCAGTGCAGTCAGCCCAGTCGGAGTTCGCCACGTGCAAGAACGGCAGGCTGCAGCTCGCCTTCGCGACCTCGCTGCCGAAGCTCGAGGGCGCCCGCCGCAACTTCGAGAAGAGCCGCACACAGGCCGAGCGCGCCCGGCAAGACCTCGAGGCCACCCGGCGCCGCATCGAAGCGGCGCGCGCCGCGAAGCACGGCATCGCCGAACGTGAAGCCGCCGAGGCCCGGTACGCGACGCGGCTGGTGGAGGAATACGAGACGCCCATGGCCACCGTCGCCGCCGCCGTCGAGGACTACCGCGGCGGCATGGTCGAGTACGCCGGGCTGATGAAGCGCTACGCCGCGTTCTGCTCGACGACCGGCATCACCGATGCCTCGGCCCGCACCTTCGTGAAGGAGCTCGAGCCGCTCATCGATGGCCTGGCCGCGCACGCCGAGAAGAGCCGGGGTGAGACGAAGGCTCCAGCGCGCGACGTGTCAGCGCGAGAGTGAACGGTTCACACTATGCGACGCGATTAACTCAGGCCGCCGCGGTGAGCGCCGTGAGGTCGGCCTTCGGCTGCGCCGCGCGGTACCGGAGCCCGATGATGATGATGCTCGCGCCCAGCGAGAACATGACGATGGAGATGAACTGGCTGATCGAGATGTTGTACCAGGCGGTGTCGGGCACCACGCTGGCGAGGGCATCGAGGCCGTTCGACTTGAGCAAGCCGTTCAGCGTGCCGCGCTCGCGGTCTCCACGGAAGAGCTCGACCGACGTGCGCAGCACCGCGTAGCCCATCAGCCACATGCCGAAGATCTGCCCGTGGAACTTGCGCCACCGGCGCGCCGTCAGCAGCAGCGCGAACATCACCATCTGGCCGAACGACTCGTAGAGCTGCGTGGGGTGCAGGCCCAGCGTGTGGTCGTGACCGCGCACCCACTCGCTGATCTGCACCGAGTCGGGCACCATCTGCTGAAAGACCTCTCCGGTGCGCTCCACGACGTAGCGGGTGTCGTCGGCCATCGAACTCCACGCGAGGCTCGCGGTGTCGCTCGGAGTCCCGAAGAGGGTCTGCGTCGAGTGCGCCCCGGGGAAGTGCGCCTGGAAGGGCGCGTTGGGCCCGGTCGGCTTTCCCCAACAGCAGCCGGCCGAGAAGCAGCCGAGGCGGCCGAAGGCCTGACCGAGCGACACCGTGGGAATCGCCAGGTCGGCCAGGCGCATGAACTGAATGTCGTTCTTCACGCAGTACCAGACCGACGCGAGCGAGGCGCCGATGAGGCCACCGTAGAAGACGAGGCCGCCGCCGAGCATGTCGGTGAGGCCGGTGAGCCCGCCACCCATCAGCATCGACAACGCGAGCCGCCCGCCCACCATCACGTAGACGAACCACTGGCCCGCGTTCTCGACCACCTTCGAGGCCGTGTCCTTCGCGAGCCGGCTGCGAAACGCGATGGCCAGCGCGAGCCCAGCCAGCACGATGAGGTCGACGACGGTGGCGTACGCCTCGGCGGGCTTGCGCGAGATGTAGTCCTTCCAGTTCACGAGCACGAAGAGCTCACGGCTGCCGACGATGCCCCCGACGAACACCGAGAACGCGAGGTCCATGATCTGATCGCGCCGCTTGAGGCCGAGCTCTCCAGGCCACTCACGCCGCGCGAGGAACGCCGCCACCGTCACGGCCGAGAGAAAGCCCGCGCCCAGCAGAATGCCGTACGTGTGGAGCGGCACGCCTTCGTTCTTGCCCTTGCCGAGGAAGGGAACGGTGAGGTCGGTCGCGTAATAGACGCCGAAGGCGGCGAGGATGACGCCGATGACGCCGTAGGTGATGGCGCGGTCACGCTTCTGCTTCTCCGACGCCGGCACCACCTTGCCCTTGTCGTCGACGCCGTCAGCGTTCCGGTAGCCAGACCACGCCGAGTACGCGACGAGCGCGAGGGCGATGGCGTAGAGCAGCGGGCGCGAACCGTCGCCATCGAAGCGGAACTTGTAGAGAACGGGCAGCATGACGGCGGTGCGTAGCACCAGCCTTGCGGCGAGACGAGGAACTCCCCCAGCCGGTCGGGTCGGCCCGTTTGCACCCCGGACTGCCCCAGCCCGTCACCCCGCCCGTGAAAGCGGCGCGGGCGTGATCAATCGTTCGGCGCACCGAGCCGAATCCACGTGCCGATGGCGACGACCTGGTTCGGTGGAGACGGTGGAATGGCCGCCGTGCCTCTCGGCATCACGTCGCCACACGCGGCCGGCTGAAGCCCCGCCATCTTCAGGTAGAGCAGCGAGCGCATCTTGTCGTTGGGCACCACGAGTGAGGGCACTCCGGCGTTGCGGCACGCGGCGCCGTGGTTGTGCGCGACGTTCACCAGCCGCGACCACGCCGAGTTCGAGCTCGCGCCGACGGTGTAGCTGCCCATCGAGCCGTGACAGCCGGTGCACTGGCCGCCCTGCAGCACGTCGAGACCGAGCATCGACGAGTAGATTTCCGAGAAGCGCGGCGGCCGCACCATCACCGTCACCTCGCGCACCTCGGCTGGCGAGCGCCCATCGGTCACGCTCACGCGCAGCACGAACGTCGTCGGCGTCAGCGTCTCGGGAGCGAACCAGCGCTGCGCGTTCGCGCTCCCGTTCTCGATGAAGGTGCCCTGCTCGCCCGAAGGAGAGACCTGCGACCAGGTGAACGAGAGCAGGTCCTGGTTGGCGTCGGTGGCCGAGATGCTCAGGGGAAAGAGCTGACCCGCCCAGCCCGAGAGCATGGGCGCGATGATGGCGGCTCCGACGACGGGCGGAACGTTGGGCCCCGGAATGCCGCCACCCGTGGAGCCGCCACCCGCACCACCGCCGCCACGGCCCGCATCGGCCACGCCCGAGTCGCGTCGAGACACGCCCGCGTCGGTGCGCCCCGCGTCGATGGTCGGCATCGAGGGCGGCAGCTCGCCACACGCGAAAGACGACAGCAGCACGACGACGACCAGGCGGGGGAGCACGTCGAGGTACAGCCTACTCCCTCGTGTGGCAGCGTTGCGCGCCGTCTGGGACTTCCAGGAAGAGCTGGAAGGGCGGGTTCGCATCGCAGAGCTGAACGACCCGGTCGAGCTGGCGGTCTCGCCCTACCCGGCGCTCACCCGGCCAGCGACCGAACCACACGGCTGCGCGCTCCAGCGCGATGGCTCCGTGTACTGCTTCAGCATCGATGTGCCCGATGCTGGCGGGCACCTGGTGCGTGGGTTGCCCTGAACGCTTTGACTCGTCGGCGCGTCACTTCTATTCCGCGCCCATGACGACGGCTCCCGTCACCGTCACGCCCGTCACCACCACCTCCGAGAAGCGCGCGTTCATTCTGTTTCAGTACGAGCTGTACCGGAATGAGCCGAACTTCGTTCCACCGCTCCTGATGGAGCGCGAGCTGGTGCTCGACCCGAAGAAGAACCCCTGGTTCCAGTTCGGCACCATGCAGCTCTTCCTCGCGCGCCGGGAAGGCAAGGTCGTCGGCCGCATCGCCGCCATCGACGACCCCCGCTACAACGAGTTTCACGGCACCCGCGTCGGCTGGTTCGGCTTCTTCGAGTGCCTCGACGACGTCGAGGTGGCCAAAGCGCTGTACGCGGCAGCCGAGGCGTGGGTGAAGGCGCGCGGCCTCGCCGAGATTCTCGGGCCCGCGAGCCCCTCGTCGAACAGCGAGTGGGGGTTTCTGCTCGAGGGCTTCGAGCTGCCGCCCGCCATCCTCATGCCGTGGACGCCGAAGCACTACCTCACGCTCACCGAGGCCGCCGGCTACACGAAGGCGAAAGACCTCTACGCGTGGCGAATCGACCTCGCAGGCGAGCTTCCACCGAAGGTCGCGCGCGTCGCCGAGAAGGTGAAGCAGCGTGAGGGCATCACGATGCGCTCCGCCGACCTCAAGCAGTGGGACCGCGAGGTGCGCATCATCAAAGACATCTACAACTCGGCCTTCGAGCGCAACTGGGGCTTCGTGCCGATGACCGACGCCGAGTTCGACCAGCTCGGCAAAGACCTGAAGATGATTCTGAACACCGACCTCGTGCTCTTCGCCGAGGTGAACAAGGAGCCCGTCGCCTTCTGCATCACGGTGCCCGACGCGAATCAGGCCATCAAGAAAGCCAACGGCCGCCTCACCACCTTCGGGCTGCCCATCGGCCTCGTGAAGATGATGCTCGAGCTCAAGCGCATCAAGCAGGGCCGGCTCATCGCGCTCGGCATCAAGAAGGAGTACCGCAAGCGCGGCCTCGACTCGGTGCTGATGAAGGAGACGTTCGAGGTGGGCAAACGCCTCGGGTGGACCCACGGCGAAATCGGGTGGACGCTCGAAGACAACGACCTGGTGAACCGGCCCATCGAGCTCTTCGGCTGCACTCGCACCAAGCGCTACCGCATCTACGGCAAACACCTCGCCGCGCAGGGCTGATCAGCTCGCGGGCGCGGGCTCTTTCCACGCCACCTTGTATTGAAGGGTCGCGCCATGCGGCGCGTGAAAGGTCTGAACGATCTCTCCCGGCGCCGTGACCTCGAACACGAAGCGCAGCACGCCCTGCCACGACTTGATGACGTGCGCGGCGACGGGCCTCGGGTAGCAGACCTGCAGAATGCCGCCAGTCGTGCCTTCGGGTTGAAAGAGCAGCTCGGCGCCACGAATGGCGACCTTCACGAGGTCGTTCAGCTTTCGCAGCACCGCGCCCGGGTTGTGCTTCGCGAGCGAGCTCTTGATCATCGGGAGCACGATGGGCCCGAAGCGCTCCTTCATGGCCCCGTAGGTGAGGTTGTCGAAGGCCTGCTCACCCATGATGGCGACGGCGGCTTCTCCAAGCTCTTCGAGCAGCTTCGCGGGCTGCCAGGTCTCGCCGAACGGGTCTCGCCAGAGGTTCTGCGCGGCAGGAGAGACCTTCGCCAGAATCTCGTCCTGGTGGCCGGTGCGGCGCAGCCCGCGCACGATGGATTCGACGTACGCCGAGGCAAATTCGTAGTCGTTCACCAGACTGGTCGTAGCACGGCAGAAAGTGTGCTGCGCTCGAAGGCCTCGGGGGCGTTGCTGATGAAGAAGCTGTTACCGCTGGTGCTGTTGTCGGGGTGTCTCGATCTCGTGCTGCCGCAGCCGCCGCCTGACCCCGGCCCGGGCGCGTTGCAGGGCTCGCTCGTCTTCTCCGAGCCGGGGCAGTCGACGTTGCGGCCCGCGGTGGGCGCCACCATCGAGCTCGTGGGCTCGGGCGTTCGCACGGTCTCGGCGAGCGACACCGGCTTCTTCACACTCGCTCCGGTCGACACGAGCGTCGGCGCGGTGCTGATTCGGTTCGACTCGAACGGCGACGGCACACCTGACCGGCAGCGGCTGTTGCAGCTCGAGCCGCTCCACACGGGGCGCGGCAAGCTCGTGAACGTCGGGCAGGTGGTAGTGGGCAGCAACGCGACCATCAAGGGCAGAGCGCTGAGGGCTGACCTCGCTCCGGCGACGACGGGCCACGGAGGCAGTGCGGTGTTCGTGCCCGAAGGCCCCTTCTTCTCGTACACCGCTGATGACGGCTCGTTTCTCTTCGAGAACCTGCCCGAGGGTCGCGTGACGGTGGCGGTGTTTCGAGATGGCTACCGCTCCATCTCCGAGAGCATCGAGCTGCGCGCCGCTGAGATCTTCCCGCTGCACGAGCTCACGCTGGTTCGCGAGACGGGCCCGGCCACGGCCGACGTTCGTGGGCGCGTGCTGTTCCCAGAGGGAGGCCCTGCGGCCGACGTGAAGGTGACGATGTCGGGCGGCCGGTCGACCACCACCGACGCGCTCGGGGCGTACTCGTTCTCGCGCGTTCCACATGGCGTGTACTCGGTTGGCTTCGTGAAGGAGGGCTACAAGACGGCCGAGCTGGTCAACGTCGTCATTGGAGCCGCAGTCGTCACCCTGCGAGACGTCACGCTCGCGCCTGGCACGTCGACCAACCCGGTCCTCGATGGCGGGTTCTCGCCCTACGACGCGGGAGTGGACGCAGGCATCGACGCGGGAGTGGACGCAGGCATCGACGCGGGAGTGGACGCAGGCATCGACGCGGGAGTGGAGGCAGGCATCGACGCGGGAGTGGATGCGGGCGTCGACGCGGGAGTGGATGCGGACGTCGACGCGGGAGTGGATGCGGGCGTCGACGCGGGTCCGTGGCCCGTTGCCATCATCGACCCACCGCCGGCTTTCGTGCTGCGCAACTCGACCTTCCAGCTCAACGCGCAGCGGTCGACCGGTAACAGGCCGCTCGTCTTCAACTGGTCGCAAGACGCTGGGCTGCCCGCGTCGTTCCAGCAGAACAACTCCATCAACGCCGCGACGCCGAACATCATCGCGCCGAACAATGTCTCGCTGCTCAAGCTGAACCTCTCGGTGCGTGACCTCACGGGCCGCGACAGCGAGACCGTCAGCGTCTTCGTGCCTGTCGCCATCGGGCCGCCGGTCGCGACCATCACCGGTACGCCGACCGCTCCCGTGCTGGGCGGACAACGCGTGGTCCTCAACGGAGCGACCAGCAGCGACCCCAACACCTCGGGCCTCATCTCGTGGGAGTGGGCGGTAAACCCTGCCGGCCTGGTGACCGCGACGCCGCTGAACGGTGGCCAACAACTGCAGCTCGACATGCCCGCCTCGGTGGCGACGCCCGTCGTCGTCTCGGTGCAGCTCGTCGTGACGAACGGCCTCACCATGCACAGCGCTCCGGCGACGGCGATGTTCCAGCTCGCGTTGGGCGCGCTGCCGCAGTGGTACGTCGACGCGGGCGCCGCGCAGACCGTCAATGGAGGCGACATCGTCACCATCGGTGGCCGCGCCTTCGCGCCCTCCACCGGCGCCACCTTCACCTACGCGTGGTCTCCCGAGCGGGAACCCGATGGTGGCGTCGCCGACTTCCAGCTCACCGATGCCTCATCGCCCGTCACCACCTTCGTCGCGCCGCGCGTCGATGGCCCGGTTCCCCGGCTGATCACCTTCACGCTCACCGCGACCGACACCTCGGCGACGCTCACTCCGGCCGTCAACTCGGGTCAGACCTTCGTGAACGTGCTCGACCGCCGCGCGCCGATTCTGCTCGGCACCAGCATCTCGGCGGGCCAGGGCCCCATGTCGACCGCGTGGATCGACTTCGACGAAGAGGTGAACCCGGCGTCGCTCACCGGTGTGAGCGTCAGCGCGGCGCCCTCGTCTGGAGCGCCGTTCGCGAGCGCCGCCAGCAAGACGGTGGTGGGAAAACGCCGCGTCATGGTGACCATTCGCCCGCCGCTCACGCCCGGCTTTCTGTACACGCTCGGCGTCACCGGCGTGCGCGACATGGCGGGCAACAACGCCACGCCCGCGTCGTACGTGTTCCTCGCGCGCAACTCGTGGGGCCCCGCGCAAGAGAGCACCTCGACCGCCCTCGCCGACCCGTCGCCCGGTGTCGCGTACAGCGAGAGCAACGGCCTCGCCTACGTGTTCGCCCGCCGCGACGGCGCGCCGTGGTTCTTCTCACCGTTCGACCCACTCGCGTGCACTGCCGCTCCGTGTCCGCTCGTCGACGACCCCACCGCGCCGGTGTTCTCGCTGACCGGCCCGCTCCCTCGTGGGCACAAAGGCTGGGTGGTGGGTGGGGAGCCCGTGGCCACTCTTCAAGTCGCGAACCTGCAGGGCGCGCCTGCGTCGGTGCTGCGCCGGGCCGACGCCGGCTGGGCCGCCATTCCCCCACCGCCGTCGTCGGTCTTCAGCGACGGCACCTGGCTGCACAGCGTGAAGTTCGACGACGGCGGCGTCACGCACGTGGTGCTCGACGGCGGCGCGTGGGTGGCGTCGTCGGTCATCACCACCAGCCTCGCCGAGTACCCGACCGACCCGCTCGCAGACCCCTTCGCGTTCGGCAACGCCTCGCTCGGCGCGCGCCCCATGGTGGTGCTCAAGTCGAGCCGCACCGACACGATGCGCAGCACCATCAACGACCCACCGTGGAGTGGCCCGGTGAGCCCCGGCAACGGCTTCGAAGCCCGCGTCGGCACCATGATGCCCGAGTACCCGGCGACGGCCTTCGTCTTCGTTCACCGGCCGACGAACACGCTCGACCTGCTCATTCACGGCTCCGTCGGCAACGGCGCGACGAACATCGTCTCGGGGCTGACAGGCTTCGACGTGCTCTCGAACCCGTCGAGCGTGTGGTTCGTCACCGCAGCGTCGGGTCAGGTCGAGATTCGCTTCGTCTCGTTCGGCGCAGGCGCGACCTCGGTTCGCCTCACCGGGCCCCTGCGCGCAGGCGTGCCCGGCTTCTCGCTCAACAACGACGTGTCGTGTGAAGCCGCGAAGCCCGAGTTCGGCATGGCCAACGGCCGCGTCATCGTCGTCTGGCAGGAGCGCTGCGCCGGCGGCCAGTGGCACGTCTACGCCCGCGTGCTCGAGTGACGCAGGACTGATCAGCTGATGGTCAGCACGTTCGACAGCACGCCCGGCGTGAGGCTGGCATCGCCGAAGTCATTGAGCAGCGAGCCGTCGCCCTTCCGCACGCCCACCGCGCTGGCGAGGGTGTTCAGCACCTGATTGTTGGTGCGCTTCTGGTGGTCGATGAAGAGGCCCGTTCGCAGCGCACCGCCCGCGCTGCCCGCGATGACCCATGGCGTGTTGTCGGCCGAGTGTGGAGGCCCGTTGCCGAGGTCGTTCACCCAGACGGCGGCGCAGTCGTCGAGCAGGTTGGCGCCGTACGCCGATGGGTATGCTGCGAGCCGGTCGACGAGGTACTTGAAGAGCCGCAGCTGAAAGCGGTCGACCTGGTGGTGCAGCTCGACCGCGTTCGGAATCGGCGTGCCCATGTCTCCATCGGAGTTGATGCGATGGGAGATCCAATGAAAACGCGGGTAGCGCGTGCCGTTGATGTCGTACTGCGTCTGGTCGTTCCCCTCGCCGACCTGCAGCGTGGCGACCGAGTTGAGCTGACAGTGAAAGGCCCAGGCCGCGAGGTCCATGAAGCGGCGCACCACGTCGGGGCGCACGTCGTTCGACTCGGGGTTGGTGATGGCGCGCACCTGCGTCACCTGCGCCGGGTCGAGGTCACACGTCATGCGCAGCTCGGTGTCGCGCACGGCGTCGAGGTGCATCGAGAGGCGACGTTTGTCGTCGGCCGACAGCTGCGCCTTGCCCGAGAGCTCCCTCAGCTGGGTGCGCACGAAGTCGTTCACGCTCTTGCGGCGCTCCACCACCAGGCGCTGCACCTCGGGCGGAGCCGACGCCAGCCCCGTGAGCCGCATGAACGCGTTGAGGGGAGACCGCTCGGCGGGCGTGCGCATCTGCGCCGCGCTCCACGAGAGCCCTTCGGCGATGTACGTCTGCCGAGGGCCCGCCATGAACGTGAGCGGCGCGACGCCAGCGGGGTTGTTGGCCTGCGCGATGCGCCAGTCGATGCTGGGCCCGCGCGCGAGCGGCGCGTTGCTGGTGCCGCCCGTGTGGTTGGCGGCGGTGAGCAGCTGCGGCAACGCCTCGGCGTGGCCACACGAGTTGCGCGGGAACTGCAGCCGCACGGTCTTGATGAGCAGCAGCTGCGAGGCGTAGTCGGCGAGCTCGGAGACCGCGCGGTTCGCGTTCTCGCCCGCGCGCATCGAGGCGGTGGTGAGCGCTCCGGTCTGCTCGGGCCAGAAGCGCTCGGGGTCGCCGCCGCTGTTCTGCACGATGCCGTTGCCCGCGCGCACGAAGATGGCGAAGCGCTTTCGGCCCGCCTGGCCCCACGCGGCGCGAGGCAGCAACGACTCGAGCATCGGGAACGACAACGTCGCCCCGCCCAGGCCGCGCAACACCAACCTGCGACTGAGCTTCGTCATGGCGCACCTCCTTCGACGGGCCGGGCTCGAAAGGCGTCGCTCGCCACCAGCTCCTCCAGCAACGAGAGCACCGCCGCGTCGGCGTTCTTCGATTGCCGCGCGAGCCGGTCGACGAGCGGCCGCTCCGACTCGGCCATGCGGCGGCCGTACAGGTATTCGAGCCAGTGCTCGAGGTAGCACGCGTGCGCCATGGTCGACTTCGCCATCGCGTCGCCGAGCTGCGCGCTGCCCGAGAAGGCCACCCGCTTCTCGTCGAACGAGTACTCGCCGCTCGCGTCGATGGGCAGCGCCTTCTCGGTGTCACGCCAGCGGCCGAGCGCGTCGTAGTTCTCGTAGGCGAAGCCGATGGGGTTGATGAAGGTGCTGTGACAGCCCTCGCCGCAGGTGCCCTTGCCGGTGAACGAGTCGATGCGCTGACGCAGCGTGCGCACCACCATCGGGTCTTCGGCGGGCAACGCGGGCACCACGTTCGGCGGCGGCGGCAGGCCCGAGCACAACAACCGGTGATTCACGAACGTGCCGCGGTGAATCGGGTCGCTCGTCGTCGACGTCGCGTTGGTGGCGAGGAAGGCCGCCTGGGTCAGCAGGCCGCGGCGCCTGCCATCGGCGAACTCGACGCGCGAGAGGCTGGTGACACCAGCGACGCCGTAGACGCGCGCGAGCGGCGCATCGACGAAGGAGTACGGCGCCGTCAGCAGCGTGGTGAGCCCCTGCTTCTGCTCGAGCACCACGTGACGAACGAAGGCGCGCTGCTCGGCGGCCATGCTGTCGCGCAGCGCCGGCGAGAACTCGGGGAACAGGGTCGTGTTGCGCGTGACGTCGAAGACCTTCTGCACCTGCAGCAGCTGGTCGTGGAACGAGGCGATGGTGTCGACAGCGCGAGGGTGCGCGAGCAGCCGCCGCGCCTGCGCGAGGTACCCGTCTTTCGTCGAGAGCGCGCCCGACGCAGCCGCGGCGAAGAGCTCGTCATCGGGCATCGTGTGCCACACCGCGTAGCTGAGCCGGTTCGCGGCCTCGTACGGGTCGAGGGGAATCACGCCACCCGAGGCCTGCACCGCGAGCTCGGGCCGGTAGAGAAAGTGTGGTGACTGCAAGAGCGCCTCGAGCACCAGCCGCGCACCGGCCAGCGTGGGCGCGACGTTCGGCGTGAGCGCCGCAGCGCGGCCGTGCAGGGTGACGAGCGCGGCGACCTCGGCGTCGGTGGGCGGCCGGCGGTACGCGCGGCGGGCGAGCGCCGTCACCTGCGCTGTCGCGTCGGCGGGAACCGAGCCTCCGAAGGTGCGCCCGAGCGCGGCCAGGTCGGCGGTGGCGGTCGCGGCGAGCTGCTCCGCGGCGCGCTGGTAGTCGGCCCACGAGGTCGAGTCGACGTTCAGCAGCGCGCCGTTGGTGTCGAACAACGAGCCTGTGGAGTCGGTGACGAAGGTGCTCGCGAGGTTCGGCTTCGCCGGCAGACGCAGCAGGTCGGTGACGGTGTTCTCGTACTCGGCGTTGTTGAGGCGCGGCAGGCGCGACGAGGTGCCTGGCGTCTCGACGCCGAACGCCTCGGGAGCGCCGGGCCGGTTGGTGCCGACCGTGCCGCCCACGATGTTCGCTTCACAGCCGCTGAGCGCGGCGACGCAGAGAAGTGCGGGTGCTCGCATCACGAGGAGCACACCATAGTGACGCTCGAGGCGGGTCGCCTGGTGGGGCCTCGTCCCACCTGTGAACGGCGGTGGTCACTTTGATGGAGCCTCTTCGTGACGTGGGGTTTTCCGAAGCGCCCTCGTGCGGTGACGGGGTGCTGCGAGGGTGCGCCCATGACGAACGAGACGATGGAAGCGCGCCTCGACCGGCTCGAGGCGATGTTGGTGGGGCTGGTTGATCAGGTCGAACAGCTGAAGGACTAGGTCGTCGTTCCGCTCTGTCTGCAGGAGCGCACGCTGCGCCGGCTCGAGCAGGCGGTGGACGAGCTGAGGACGACGCGAATCCGGCTGCCGCCTCCGCCGAGGCTCGAGAACCCGGCGGAGGACGGGCGCTATTCGTAGCGCTCAGGACGAGTCGAACGACGGGGAGCGATGAAGCGGAGTTCCGGGTAGCATCGCGCGGCCGTGACTGCCCCCGCTTCCAACATCTCGGACGAACTCGCCGACGCGTTTCAAGAACGCATGAAGACGCAGCGCTCGGCCCTCGCATTGCCCATCGCGGTGCTGCGCGTGTTCGCCGTCGCTGCCTGGCTCGCGCTCGGCGTGACGAAGGTGTGGGCCGTCGCCATCACGCCCGTCGCCGCCTACCTCGGGCTGGCGCTCATCATGTTGGTCGCGCTGCAGGCCTGGCCGCCCGTCAGAGACCGCGCCCATTGGACGGTCGCGCTCCTCGACGTGCCGATGGTGTTCGTCGCGCAATATCTGGTCGTGGCGATGGAGCCCTCGCCTGGCATCGCTGCCGCGTTGTCGAACTCGGTCTTCCTCACGGCGTTGCTGCTGTCGTTGCTCACCTTCGACCAACGCGTGCTCATCACCACCGCCGCGCTGGCCTTCGTCGCCGAGAGCGTCGTCGTGTTGAAGAGCGCGGAAGAAATCTGGCACACGCTGCCGACGGGGCTGCTGCTCATTCTGACGTGCACCGTCGCCGGCTGGTTTGGCATCGGGCTGGTGCAACGAATGGTGCAGCAATTGACGCTCGACCAGACGCGCAAACAGCGGCTCAATCGCTACTTCTCGCCGCAGGTCGCCGAACGGCTGGAGTCCCTCGACTCCTCACGCCCCGAGCACCGCGACGTGAGCATTCTCTTCAGCGACATTCGCGGCTTCACGAGCATCTCGGAGCAGTACGACAGCGAGCTCGTCGTGCGCTGGTTGAACGAGTACCTGACCGTGATGGTGTCGGTGGTGTTCAAACATGGCGGCACGCTCGACAAGTTCATGGGCGATGGAATTCTCGCCTACTTCGGCGCGCCGCTCTCTCAGCCCGACCACCCCGAGCGCGCCGTCGCCTGTGGCCTCGAGATGATTCGAGAGCTCAAGGCGCTCAACGAGCGGCGTGTACAGCGCGGAGACGCCGAGCTGAAGATTGGCATCGGCATTCACACCGGCCGCGCGGTCGTCGGTGACGTTGGCAGTGAGCAGCGGCGCGAGTTCACGGTCATCGGCGACGCGGTGAACACGGCGTCACGCATCGAGGGGCTCACGAAGCAGGTCGGTACCGCGCTGTTGATCAGCGCAGACACCAGGGCCCGGCTCGCGGGTGGTACGTGGAGAGCGTCGGAGCCGCTGTCGGTGAAGGGCAAAGCAGAGCCGGTCAGTACCTTCATGCCCGACTGACCAATTCTCGAGCGGCGGCTCGCCTCTGACGCAGCGCTCAGCGACCGCGTCAGCCCCCCCAGAGCTGCGCCGCCGTGGTCGTCAGCACGTCGACCTTCGCCCGGTGCCGCTCCAGCGCGAGCGAATCGAGCGCCAGCGACAGCGCCCCCATCACCAATAGCCCGAGCCCGATGCCCCGAAGGCGCTCTCTTCTGGTGACGAGCACCAGCCCCGCGACCAGCAGGCCGCCGTCGACCACCTGCGTCACCTGCCCCGCCAACACCTCGTCGGCGGCGATGGGCGTCAGCCGGGTCTCGAGTTGATGCGGCGCCTCGCGCACGAGGTCGGGCAACGTCTGCAGCTCGCTCGACGCCTTCACGAAGTGCGTCACGCCTGCCATGCCCTGAATCAGCCCGAGCACCCCGAGCGGAATCGCGGCCCCCACACCGACTGGCTTCGCCCAGACGAGCCAGCAGGCGAGGGCCAGCAACACCGCGAGCGCGCCCGACGAGGCGGCGACGATGGCCCAGGTGCGCTCCTGCCCCGCCGCCGAGACGAGCGCATCGAGCACCACCAACTGCGCCTCTGCCGTCGTCAGGCCTGCCATCAGATGCCCGTGAAGACGATGTCGAGCGCGCCGATGATTTCCGTGCGTCTGGCTTCGAGGTTCGCGACGGGCCCCTCCACCAAGGAGGATGCAACAGCGCCAAGCCTTTGGCTCAGCATCACCTTCGGTGTCCCGTCAACCTGGAAGACGGGGTTGAGCCGCTTCACCGGGCGCTCACCAGGAGCGCGCTGGCGCCAGCGGAACGACGACGCTGACTGGAAGACTCTCGAGCAGGTCGTGGCATGCGCACACGATTGCAGGCTTTGGCTGCGCAGACAAACCACGCGCAGCGCGCTTCGCATGTTCGTGGCTTGAGGCTATGCGGTCGACCCGAATGCTCTCTCTCGCCTTCGCCGTCGTGGTCGCTGCCGCTGATGCCGGGTCGAACGACGCTGCCGCCGAGTTCATCGATGACGTGCGGCTCGTGTACCAGGTCGTCACCTGCCAGCCCGGTGACGTGCCCGCGCCGCTCGATGCGAAGACGGTCGAGGCGTACTGCAAACAGATGAACCCGAAGTTCGAGCGCTTTCGCACCCACTGGGGCGTGACCGCGAAAGACTTCGTCGCCGCCCAGCGCCCCGCGAACCTGCCCGCCGAGCTCGTGTACCCGTTCGGCGGAGGAGACTTGATGATGGCGCTGACGTCTTTCCCCGACGCGCAGGTGCTGACCACCATGTCGCTCGAGCTCGCCGGTGACCCGCGCCGCCTCAAGACGCTCTCTGACAAGAAGTCGCTCGACCAATCCCTCAAGGCGTTGAACGAGGCCGCGACGACCACGCTGATGTCGAATGATTCGAAGAGCGTGAACTTGTCGAAGATTCAGCGAGGCGACCTGCCCGGGCAGCTGTCGATGCACCTCATGGGCCTCGCGCTGCACGACCAGGAGCCCGTCTCGGTGCGCTTCTTCAGAATCGAAGACGACGGCTCGTTGCACTACTTCAGCCGCGGCGAAATCGACGCGCTCGAGGGCGCGAAGGCCTCGAAGCTGAAGGAGTCGTGGAAGGCTCCAGACTTCTCTCCTGCCTTCGCGAACGTCGAGGTGCAGTTCGTGCCGAAGGGCCAACCGCAGGCGCAGCGCCGCATTCACCGCCACATCGGCGCCAACCTCTCTGACGACGGGCTCGCGAAGATGCCCGGCCTCGTCAAACACCTCGACCAGAAGGGCCGCGTCGCCGCCATGACGAAGGCCGCGAGCTACCTGCTGTGGAACCCGTCGTTCGGCGTGATTCGTGACTGGCTCGTCGCGCACGCGGTGTTCATGATTTCAGACTCCACCGGCGTGCCGCCGCGCTACTGGAAGAAGGCGGGCTGCTCCATCGAGACGTTCGGCAGCTTTCAGAAGTCGTTCCTCGGCACCTGGGAGGGCTTTCAGCAGGAGCTGCGCGACGAGTTCGCCACCGCGAAGAAGCTGCCCATGCGCTTCGGCTACCCCGACGGCAGCCCTGAGAAGCGCAGCCACTGCATGGTCGTGAAGTGCAGCGGAGAAGCGCCGGTCAAGGCGCCGTCAAAGTGACCAACGCCACCTCGGGCGGCACGCGAAACCGAACCGGCATCACGCTGGTGCCAACTCCAGACGTCACGAACAGCGTGCGCCCGTCTTCGACGACGAGGCCACGCGCGTAACGTTGTTTGTATTTCGAAGGCACCACCGGCGCGCCCACGATGGGCAGCTTCACCTGCCCGCCGTGTGTGTGGCCTGCGAAGAACATGTCGAAGCGCGCAGGCATGTCGGGGAACACGTCGGGGTTGTGGGTGAAGGCGATGACGGGCGCGTCGTCGGTCACCTGCGCGAGCGCCTTCGCGGCGTCGGTCTTTCTCGTCCACACGTCGGCGAGCCCTGCCAGCCACGCGCGCCCGCCGCGCGTCTCGAGCGGCACGGCCTGGTTCTCGAGCACCCGAATGCCATTCGCCTCGAGCGCACGCGTGGTGCCTTCGCCGTCGACCCACCAGTCGTGATTGCCAAGTACGGCCCACACGCCCAGGGGAGCGCGCCACCCCTTCAACATCGCCGCGGCTTCGTCGGGAGGAACGAAGGTGGCGCCCACTTCGTGGCCCACCAGCAGGTCACCCGCGATGAGCACGAGGTCGGGCTTCCACGCGTCGACCGTCTCACGCACGCGCGTGATGGCCTTCGCGTCGACGAACGGCGCCCCGACGTGCAGGTCCGAGACGAGCGCCACCTTGAGGCCCGAGTGTGTGCGCGGCCAGGTGCGCGGCGTCACCGTCACGTCGATGGTTTCGAGGCGCCCCGGCTCGACGAAGAAGCCCCAGGCTCCGAGCCCGAGGCCCGACGCCAGCAGCACGATGACGACCCTCAGCAGCCTGCGCTTCACCCGCGCATCGTCGTCGATTCCCCGCGCCCGGGAGGTAAAGAAGCGCGCATGGTGGCGATTCTGGTTCACGGTGGTGCAGGGCCGCATCGACCCGACGACGACGTCGAGGGCGCGAAGCGTGGCTGTCTCGTCGCGGCACGCACCGGGCACGAGGTGCTCCGGCGCGGCGGGAGCGCGGTCGACGCCGTCGAAGCCGCCGTGCGCGTGCTCGAAGACGACCCGGTGTTCAACGCTGGCATCGGCTCGGCCCTCACGCGCGAAGGCCGCGCCGAGCTCGACGCGTCTGTCATGAATGGCGCCACGCTCGACGCGGGCGCCGTGGCCTCGGTGACGTGTTTTCAGAACCCCATCACGCTCGCGAGGCGCGTCATGGAGCGCTCCGGCCACGTCATGCTCATGGGAGCCGGCGCCGAAGCCTTCGGCCGCGCGCAGGGCCTGCCCACCGTGCCCAACGAAGCGCTGGTGACGGCCTCGGCGCGGCGCGAGCTCGAGCAGCACCGCACCTCGACGGGCACCGTCGGCGCGGTCGCCATCGACTCGGCCGGTCACCTCGCCGCCGCTACCTCGACCGGCGGCACCACGGGAAAGCTGCCAGGCCGGGTGGGTGACTCTCCACTCATCGGCTGCGGCACCTTCGCCGATGACAGGAAAGCCGCCGTGTCCTGTACCGGGCTGGGCGAAGCCATCATTCGTGTCACCCTGGCCAGGGCTGCTGCAGACCTCGTCGAGACGGGGCTCGATGGCTTCGACGCCGCCCGCCGCGCCGTCGCCACCCTCGCGCGCGCCAGAGGCGAGGCCGGGCTCATTCTGGTGACGCCCGCAGGCCAGCTCGCGTGGGCATTTTCGACCCAGCGAATGTCTCGCGGCTGGGTGGATTCACGTGGTGAGGGTTGCGGCTTTGGCGCTGACTGATGCCTCTCATGCTGAAGAAAAACATGTGACGGTTTCGTTCCTTCGATTAGACCGTCGCGCGCATCAATTGACGATGTCGTCGTATTTATCAACCCGGCGTGCTTCCCCCGCACGCCCACAGGAGTGACAATGTCTTCGTTCGATCAGCTTCTTCGCAGCATGGTTCAGGCAGAAGTCGCGAGCGCCATCGCGCCGCTTGCCGATGCGCTGCAGCAGCAGGGTGAGGTGCTGGCCCGCTTCGCCGCCGCCTTCGGAGCCCCCATCAAGCGCGGCCCCGGCCGTCCCCGCAAGCTGGCCTTCGGCCCCGTCGCCGCCCCCGCGAAGAAGGGCGCCGTGAAGGTTCGCGCCGCCGCTGGTGAAGAGGCCTGCGCCGTCATCGGCTGCAAGCGCCCCGCGCGCGCGAAGGGTTACTGCGCCGCCCACTACCAGAAGTACCGCAACCTGAAGGCCACTGGCCGCCTGCCCGCCGACTGGAAAGACGGCGCTGCGCCCCAGTCCGTCGAAGACATCAAGCTGCCCCGCGGCCGTGCTGGCGCGAAGGCCCTCGCCGAGGCGAAGAAGAAGGCCCGTTGACGAACTGCGTCGCCGTCCCCTGCGGACGAGCGGCGGCATCACCGGGGGGAGCATGGTACTGGCGGTCGTCCCTGTCGCAGGGGGCGGCCGTCTTTCATTTTCCAGTCAGAGGACCCGACCCATGAAGCCCAATTCGCGCGAGCTCGAAAAGTCCATTCACGTCGACCTCTCGAGACAGGAAACGTACGGCGGCTATCTGCAGCTCGACCGCATTCTGCATTCACAGACACCGCGCTCGACGGTGCACGACGAGATGTTGTTCATCGTTCAACACCAGACGAGCGAGCTGTGGATGAAGTTGATGCTGCACGAGCTCGACGCCGCGCTCGAGTTCGTCAAACGCGACCAGCTCGAGGCCAGCTTCAAGATCTTCTCCCGTGTCGCGCACATTCAACGAATGCTCTTCGAGCAGTGGGCCGTGCTCGAGACGATGACGCCGAGCGAGTACCTGCAGTTTCGCGATGCGCTCGGCCGCTCGTCGGGGTTTCAGTCGTATCAGTACCGCGCGCTCGAGTTCATGCTCGGCAACAAAGACGCGAACCTGCTGTTGCCCCACCGGCAAGACGAAGCGGTGCATGCGTTCCTCGCGAAGCGCCTCGCGCAGCCGAGCCTCTACGACGAGTTCCTGCGCTACCTCAGCCGTCACGGCTTTCCCGTGCCGAAGGCGTGCGTCGAGCGCGACTTCAC